>DAINRZ010000579.1:0-2784 GCA_036741575.1 Kapaibacterium sp. (SeqCode) | reverse complement strand
CAAACCATTTTTAGCAAAGGCTAAATTATTTATTTGCAAACATTAATATTTCAATGGTTTAGCAATATGCCAAACACTATTATTATCATTATTTAAATATACAATATTTAAGAAAATCTATATTTGTAAGTGCGGATTTTTGTTTTTTTCTGTAATGGCAATGTTGCACGTCATATTTCGTGTTAAAAATCTATACAAGGCTTTATATTTAGACATAATTATATTTAAGATTAATTAACAGATGTTTGATTAACAACAGTAAAAATTCAATTACTTGTTTTAAATCACATTATTTTTGTGACTGATGTGTTGACAAATTAAATAGTCTTAATATAATAAATATAATGACGATAAAGTATTTGAGTTAATATTGAATTGGACGAAAAAGATGATTATTAATAAAACTATTAAAGCATCTGTTTGCCTTGCTTTGGTATTTTTTGTTTTTTTAGGGCAAAGCCGGTCGAACACATACAGCAAAACAATAGACAGCCTTGAAAGCTGTATTTCGAAAGCGAATCCAAAAGCGAAGGTAGATATTTATAATGAATTATCTGTTTTGCTGAAAGATATAGACCTTTCTAAATCACTGAATTATGCACAAAAAGCAAAATCACTGGCACAATCAATTCAATATAAAACCGGCTATGCAGATGCAATGGTTAATATTGCCATGGGAATACCCAATGAAATGAGCAAAGCTAATATAAACCAGTTGGACATTTTGTTCGGCGAAGCAGTTAGGATTTACAGGAATTATGCAGAACACAGGAAAGCTGCTAATGCGCTCATCGCTTTTGCAAATATCACACGAGACCTCCATTATATCAATAAAGCATATAATCTGATATTGGAAGCATATAATATTTTTGAATATATAGGCGATATCGAGGGAACTGCAAGATGCTTCTATTTATTCGGAAGGATATATGAAAGAGTTGAATATTATGAAGCTGCAATAGAATTTGCCAATAAATCACTTCAGCTATACCGTGAAACAGGAAATAAACCGGATATGGCCGAATGTTACATGCTGATTGCTGAAATCAACACTAAATCACTGACAAATAAAGAATTAATTCTCGGCAACCTTAATTCGGCATTAAGATTGTTTTATGAGTATGGCTCAAAAGGCAGCCTGGCTGCATGTTACAAAAGTATGGCGGCATACTATACAGATATTCAGATTGATTTTGACAGTGCTAAATACTATCTTGAAAAGGGCATGGAACTGGCAAAACAGCAGAATAATCCTCAGTTATACTCAGCTTTAATAACACACCTGGGGCATATTTATGCTAAAGTTAAAGGAGATTATGAAACAGACCTTAAATACAACCTTGAAGCAATAGAAATCAGGAAGAAAACGAATTTACTTCTTACTTTGTCAAGTTCTTACCTGAATGCCGGTTATGATCTGATAAAACTAAAAAGGTATGAAGAGGCAGATTCAAAGCTGAAAGCCGGCCTTGAACTTGCAAAAGAGTGGGGCTCTCTTATTTATACCCGCAGGGCATATAATCTTTTGTTTGAATTAAGCGAAGCAAAAGGCGACCTGCAAAATGCAATCGTTTACCTAAGAAACGCTAAGGTTTACAGCGACAGTATTTATGCTGCAGAGGCAACAAATAAAACCAACCTGATGAAACAATTATCGGAGACTATGAGAAAAGACAAGAAAATCCTTGAACTCGAGAACAAAGAAAGCAAGAATTTTATACTCTATATTTCGATAATATCACTTATTATTCTGGCATCTGCGGTTTCGTTTTATTTTCTTTACCTCGGCAAAAAGAAGGATAACCTGCTGCTGCTCAAACAAAAAGAAATGATCGAAAGCAGGGATGAACTGATATATCATTTGAATGATGTCAATCCACTGCCAATTTTTATTTTTGATTTGAATTCCTCAACTATTGTTTACCAGAATAATAGTTTCGTTAAATTTTTCGGGCCGGCAAGGATATATAAGTACAGCAAGAAGGTTTTTCTGTATATGCGGGATTTGTATCCCGACGATGCCAGAACCATTTTTTCATTTATTAAATCAGGCACGTTCCTTGCCGAAGCGCTTAAAGGCCTTTCGGTTAGGATAAAAAACCACGAAAACGCCTGGAAATGGGTTTTTATTAGAAGTATTGCCTTTGGTACAAACGAAAAGAACCAGCCTACATCGCTATTGTCAATAATTATTGACATTTCAAGCCAAAAAGCCTATGAACAAAGTATTCTAATTCGTTCGGAAAAAACAAGGCTGATTAACGAATTTGCTATTGAAATGGCATCTATCGAAAAAAACAAAGATATTCACCTTGTTATGGCAGAATGGCTAAGGAAATTTACGAAAGCTATTGGCGTATCGGTAAGCATATACAACAGCCGAATGAATTGGCTCGAAGTTAAAGCTGTATCTACGGGAAGCAGGCTTGTGGATCAATTCAATAAGATTATTGATAATGATATTTTTAAAATTAAATTCGTATTGACCGATGAAGCAAAGAATAAAATGCTAAGGGAATCTGTCCGGTCATCTGTGGATATTACTGATTTCACTCATGGTTCAATATCACCGGTAGTATCGGGATTGATTAATAAAACTTTCGGAATTAGTTATTTCACCGGAATCACATTATCATACGGCAATGAGATATATGGTACCGCCCTGCTTTTCATGCCTCCCAAAGAAAATTCTATTGACGATGATATACTGAAAACTATAGCCACAATTGCAGCTGTAGCAATAAAAAAACGAATCGCCGAAGAAGAACTTGTTGCCTCCGAGCA
>DAINRZ010000578.1:0-2787 GCA_036741575.1 Kapaibacterium sp. (SeqCode) | reverse complement strand
CAACACGGGAGTTTATCCTGTCATTAGATACTGATGAACGGGTATTTATGCCATTAGATTTTATCCGGGAATTGAATTCAGTAAGTAAATCCATTAACGACATCGGCGGCTTTAATGTTTTGATAAATAACTTTTCGCGCAAAACAGATTCTAATCAAATATGGTCACATGCTCAGATATGCCGGTTATTCCGTAACAAGCCTGAATTCCAATACAAAAACCGTATTCATGAAGTTATTACACCATCGATTGTAAATGCAGGTTACAAAATTATAGAAACGGCAATAACGATATTACACGTAGGATATTTCTTTGCAGAGCCGGCACCGTTAATTAAAAAGCTAACACGTAATTTAGTTGGCATGTACAAAGATTTAGCCTTGAATCCCCATGACATTGCTTTAAACGATTATGTTTTTCGAACCTTAAGAGAATTAAGAGATTTAGGTTTCAAACCTGAGGGGAGTATATGAACATCGAAAAAATAAAACGTTATTTGAATATCGAAAATAACGATAACGATAATTTCTTTGAGATACTGTTATCCGCAGTAATCAAAAAAATCGACAATTACATTAACCAGAATATACAGGCTGCAGAGAATACTTTGTATTTCAATGGCAATGGCAGTGTATATTATATCATTCCTTACTTCCCTGTCAACAGTGTAACATCATTGCATTACAGGACGGCGCCAAATGAAGCATGGACAGAGCTGACAAATAATACAGACTTTTATTTGGCTAACAAGGGAACAATCCTGACGGAGATATATTATGAAATGGGTTATTGTTACAAATACGAATACAAGCTCGTTTTCAATTCTGGATATACCACACTCCCGGCAGATGTAGAACTTATTATTTACCAGATGTTTAAAATTGCTTACGATGAATCCGTTCCCGGCAAAGACCTGCTCGGCGTTAGCACCGTGACCGAAAACAAATTGAATATCAGCGTAGCAACACAGCATATTGATTTGACACCCCGTTTTCAAAGGGATTTGGCACCATACAGGATACCCGTAATATGAGCGACGATTTCACAATAAAGGCTGAGGCTCTAATAAATGAAATCCCGAGTTGGTTAAAAGACATGGGACAGCGGGGCGCCGTTGCTATGCAAGGATATATCGGCGCAGAAATGGGCGCAGCCGGGACGTCGGAATCGTGGAAACAAGGCAAAAGCAATTCTGCTTTTAATCCTGCAGAAGAAACATGGAGTAATGAAAAGAACCTTAGAGTAAAGGGCGGACGTTTGCTCGCTTCATTCGGCAAAGACAGCCCCGACACCCTGACAAAAATAGAACATGACAAAATGAAACTTAATATTACTGTCGGAAGTAAATTGATTTATGCTAATGTTCATGAAGAAGGTATGCAGATAAAGAGCAAGGGCAGAATGCACAAATATTTTTGGGCGATGTATTACAAAACTAACAATCCATTTTTTGAACGCATGGCATTGTCAGTAATGGCCAGGGGTGGGGTTACAATACCGGCACGTCCATATTTCAAACCGGCAGTAAGAGAATTCGAAAGAAAATTTGTAAGCCAATGGATATTATCATTTTTAGATAGAATAGTAAAGGCCTTGACATGAACGATAGCAGGAATAAATATTATTACGACACCATAAAAACTGCCCTGGCAAGCCTTAAATTAAAAGACGCCAGGTTAAACATTTTAGATGAATATGATGAAAACAAACTGCCCTGCTTATTTGTAGATATCGACACCGAAACAAAAGAATATGCAGAAAGTGAAAGTCATGAATATTTGCAGGCAGCCAAAGTAATATTTCATGTTTATTATTATTACAAGACCCCGGTCAAGCAAAACGCCGCTGCCGAAATAAGAGCGCAAAATTATTATTGGATAGACTTGATAGAATCCAAATTAGAAGGTTTGACATGGGAACCTTATACGAACACCGTTAATAACAAGCATGTCCAGATTATAGATATAAAGTTACCGGTTAACGAAAAGCTATTTCCCGACAATGAACGGATAAACGGCGTAAGGCTGACCGGCGAGATAACAGTGGCAATTATTCACAATACATAGGAGTTAAAATAATGGAAAGAAATATTTCTTACATCGCAAAGCGTGGATCAGGCAAGGCCGCAGTTCGGGAAGTAACGTCAACAGGCTCGACGCCTCAGGCGTTGCAATGTCTGCCGTTGATTAAATCCTCGAAAATAAGTTATGAAAAACCTTATGAGGATAACTATGACGAGGGCGGCAACAACTATCCTATTCTGGGTAACATAAAAACGGAATCGACACTTACATTCATGCAAACGGACAAAAGTACACTCATGATGCCGATTGACCTTGAGGGCAAATATTACCACATGGTAAAACAGATAAATGATACTGCTATCAACAGTAAGTATTATTTCTTGTGTGTGCCTATCATGAAGTTCGGAATCAAAGTCGATTTGTCGTCACCAGGTCAAGAACAGGAAGTGCCTTTTTCGATGTACCCGACGACAGCGCTTTTGTGTATGGACTTGACAGGATTTGCAAGTACGAACCACGGTTTTTCGGTTGCATTGACATGCACTACATTTCCGATACCGGCAGGGCAGGTATTCGGGATTTACGAACAGGCGTCCAGTTAAATTAACGGGGGCCGCAAGCCCCCACTTTTTATTTATAATCATAGGAGTTATTAGTATGAATCATTTTGTTTTAGACGGTAAAAAATATGTCAGAGTAGCAAATGACGAATTTACATTTCGTCAGTATGAAGCAGCAGTTCCGATTATCGAAAAGTATTATG
>DAINRZ010000577.1:0-2791 GCA_036741575.1 Kapaibacterium sp. (SeqCode) | reverse complement strand
GGTTATTATTATATTTCAAGGGATAAATGCAAAACATGGGAATTAAACAGGCTTGACACTAATAATCTGGTCAATGCTTATTTCATAGACAACAAAACCGGAGGTATGATTGCGGTATCAAAATTATGCTTAACAAATGACGGGGGCAAAACATGGACAAAGATTTATAAGCAAGATTTAAATATTGAAAGCAAATACCTTCCGGATTATATAGAATATTTGTATATGAAAAGCCCGGAAATGATATATCTGTTATGCTACAAAGTTTCGATGGTTTCTGATTATTTAATCAAGTCAACCGATGGTGGAAATACATGGGAATTTCTATCGAGATTCGAGGTGAATAAATCATTCAGAAGGGTAAGTAAATTCGTTTTTATCGACGATTCAAATATTGTGGCTGTGGGAAGCAAGGATAAATACCAGTACTCAGGGATTTATGCCGACCTGATTTATAAATCTACAGACGGGGGATATAGCTGGGATATAAAAATCGATTCATTTACCAAAAGCAAATCCGGATTAAAGCAAGTTTATTTTTCAGATAATAAAAGCGGAATTGCTCTTGGCGCTTTTTGGGATTTATGGCGAACTTCCGACGGAGGCGACAGTTGGTTTCAGGATACTTCATATCATTACCCTATGTTTATAGATTGTGGGGTAGATTTAGCACTGCTCGGCTCCACAAAAAAGTTTCTTATTGTAAACGAAATGAACGGCTATGTAATAAAATACAGCGAGGACGGCATTACCGGAATTGTGGAACCGGATTTATACGAGGCCGAAAGCTTCAAAACATACCCAAATATTATTAGCTCCGGCGGAACCATAAAATTTGCAATACCTGAAACAGGCCCCGGTATTATCCGGCTCGAAATATACAACTCGATAGGAATAGTTGTCGATAGCTTCGAGTTCAGTTCGCCGGGAAATACTTACCTATTGGAATATACCCTGCATAATCAATTGGTGGCAGGGCGTTATTTCGTTAGGCTTATTTATGGCGGCAGGCAGGCGGCGGCAGGCAGTTTTATTGTGGAATGATGTAAATATTTGCCAACCAAAAGTAAACCGATTATAAAAAGAATATTACATATCTTTAATAAATTATATATTAAAGAAATTTAATATTAATTTTGCTTTATTGAAGTTAACGGATTTATGAATAGTTTGGCGAAGTGATTATATGCTCAATGAATTGATTATTAAGACAATGCCTCTTATACCCAAGCCCCTTATCAAAAAAGTAGCTACCAAGTATATTGCAGGACCCGGTTTGGAAGATGCCGTCAGGGTGACAAAAAACCTGATGCAAAGCAAAGGATGCTCGACAATCGACGTCCTGGGCGAGTTCGTTACCACAAAAGAAATGGCGCTCCACGAAAAAGAAATCTGCCTGCAGGTTATCGACGCCATAGCTCTGAATAATCTCGACTCCTACCCCTCGCTGAAGCCAACATCGCTCGGTATGGGTATCGATTTTAATTTCGGCTACGATAATATTAAGGAGTTAGTTGCCAAAGCCAACGAAAAAGGAATGCAAATTTGCATAGATATGGAAAACTCACCATACACCACCCAAACTCTCGACCTGTTCCGTAAGCTGAAATCGGAAGGCATGGACAATGTTGGCATCGTTATCCAGGCATATATGCGCCGCAGCTTCGACGATATCGACAGCGTTGCCGGCCTGAAACCGTTCGTCAGGCTTTGCAAAGGCATATACCGCGAGCCTGCCGATGTAGCTTTCCAATCGAAAGAAGAAGTGCGCGGCAATTACAAAAAACTTCTCAGGCAACTTTTCGACAAAGGCCTTTACGTCGGTATTGCCACACACGACGAACCACTGATAAAAGATGCACTCGAATTTCTGAACAGCAACAAAATCGGCCATGATGCTTATGAATTCCAGATGCTGCTGGGCGTCAGGGAACACCGCAGGCAGGAATTGCTCAAAGAAGGCCACCGGCTGCGCGTTTATGTCCCCTTCGGCGAAGACTGGTACGGCTATGCCACCAGGCGCCTCAAGGAAAATCCCGAAGTGGCCGGCCAGATATTCAAGGCCATGTTCTTCAAGAACTAATTTAGTCGATATGCTCAAAAAGCCCTTTGTATTAGTATTTTTACTGGCAGTAGTACTATGCTCGTGCACAGGTTCTGAAAGCAAAACGATTACTCTAGGCACATTCAACATCGAATGGCTGGGCGACGGAGTTAATGACAAAATCACAAGGACAGATGAAGATTATGCCAATATTGCTTTAGTGATAAAGCATACCGGGGCAGATTTACTCGTTTTGCAGGAAATCGAGAACGAAAATGCATTAAAAAAGATATTGCAATACCTTCCCGGGTTCGGTTATCATATGGCAGGTACTCCGGGCGATCAGAAACTTGCGTGTATTTTCAGGAAGGATGCAGGTTTCGGAGTCGATTATATAGGCGATTACCCGTCCTTGTCGTTCGATACAAGGCTGAAACCAGGCATGATACTCCACCTGAGGAAAGGCCGGATAGTAATCCCCTTGCTGGCAGTACACCTGAAAGCGACATCGGGCAGGCTTTATACCGACGCTGAGAACAAGGAAGCCCGCAGCCTCAGGTACCGTCAGGCAATTGCAGCAAACCGCTGGGCCGACTCGGTAATAAAAAAGGCAGGTCGGAAATCACTTATTATAATGGGCGATTTCAATGATTATATCAGGACACCTTCGGATACGAACAACACACTATTGCCGCTGGCATCCAACAAAAACCTTGTTTTCCTGACAAAAGGGATGAAAAGCTGCAA
>DAINRZ010000576.1:0-2796 GCA_036741575.1 Kapaibacterium sp. (SeqCode) | reverse complement strand
GTATTAATCCTTTTGATTTCCGTTTATCTAAATAAACCATTAGATTTCAGTTCATTCCCCACAATTTTGCTTGTGACAACTCTGTTCAGGCTGGGCCTGAACGTCGCCTCGACGAGGCTGATACTGAGCGAAGCCGAGGCAGGGGATATAATACAGGCATTCGGTTCCTTCGTTATTAAAGGGAACTATGTAGTTGGTATTATAATATTCCTTGTCCTTCTTGTCATAAATTTTATAGTAATCATTAAGGGCTCCACCCGTATTGCCGAAGTGGCAGCCAGATTCACCTTAGATGCTTTGCCCGGCAAGCAGATGAGTATCGATGCCGACCTGAACGCCGGCTATATAGACGAGAAAACTGCCCGCAGGCGCAGGGAAGAACTGACGAAAGAAGCTGACTTTTACGGGGCAATGGACGGCGCCGCCAAGTTTATCAAAGGCGATGCCATAGCGGGATTGATAATAACAGCGATAAATATCCTGGGCGGGTTTGCTATTGGCGTTGCCCAAAAGGGCATGAGCATTACCGACGCACTCTCGACATACACAATTCTTACTATCGGCGACGGATTGGTTTCGCAGATACCTTCGCTGCTTATTTCAGTAGCCGGCGGTTTGGTAATTACCCGCTCTGCCAATGCCGAGCAGTTGGATACCCTGCTGGGCAGGCAGTTTGGTTCGCGCCCCAAAGCGCTTTATATGTCGTCGTTTGCAATGGTAATATTTGCATTTATGCCCGGATTCCCTGCTATTCCCTTTATGCTGCTGGCATTGCTGCTGGGGGCTGTGGGATACGTCAAAACTCAAAAGATTAAGGAAGAGGCTGACAAAGAACTGAAAGAAGAAATGGCCAAGGCCGAAATAGATAAAAAACCCGAAGAACAGCCCGTGGAAGACCTGCTGCGCATCGATCCCGTGGAAATAGAGCTTGGCTACAGCCTGATATCCTTAGTGGATGAATCGCAGGGCGGCGACGTATTCCGAAGGATTACCAACGTGCGGCGGCAGCTTGCCACCGAGCTTGGTATTATTCTGCCGCCCGTAAGGGTGAGGGACAACCTGCAGCTGGAACCCGAAGAATATGTTATTAAAATTCGCGGCAACGAGCTGGCCCGCAACACACTTCATACAAATATGCAGCTGGCAATGAACCCGGGCACTGCCGAGGGCGACGTACCCGGAATAAAAGTTACCGAGCCGGTATTCGGCCTTCCTGCCACATGGATAACCCATGCAGAACGGGAAAATGCCGAGATACAGGGCTTTACCGTCGTCGAGCCGGCTACTGTTCTAACGACGCACCTGACGGAACTGCTGCGACGCAACGCCGATAAGCTGCTCACGCGTCAGGACGTAAAGCACCTAATCGAAACCCTCAAGAAGGACTACCCGGCGCTTATCGACGAAGTTTCGCCCGATGCACTGCCCGTTTCAACTATTCAAAAAGTGTTGCAAAACCTGCTGGGCGAAAGCGTACCGATAAGGGACCTGGCACTGATAGTGGAAGCGTTGCTGGAATACTACAAAGTAACGAAGAATGTGGATGTATTGACCGAATATGTAAGGCACAATTTATCGGAAACAATTAAAAAGCTATACCAGGACAGCAACGGGGTGATTCATGCCATTGCTCTCGACACTCAGCTCGAGCAAGTGATGACGACGGCTTTGCAGGCTACTTCGCAGACTACAGCTCCAACGCTGGGTTTGTCGCCGGATACTATAAGCAAATTGCAAAAGAGCCTCTCGAAAGCTATCGATGAAATTACGCTTGCCGGCTACCTGCCAATTGTAATCTGCTCGGCTCAGATAAGGCCGTATTTCCAAAGGATGATTAAGACTCAGTTCCCGATGGTCAGTGTAATAAGTTTTACAGAACTGCCAGCCGACGTCGATGTGGAAATCCTGAGCAATATTACGATATAGGCTTCTAATATCAGAAAAAATTCAATGGAATCCCGGAATTAAACTTATCCTTAAAAAAACATCAAAAAAAGCAAGGAGGGCCTCGCAGCTATTTGCCAGGCAACCAGCTGGTGAGAATTTCTTTGCAGCCCAAGCGTCAGGGTTGATAATGAAAAGGA
This sequence comes from Kapaibacterium sp. (SeqCode), assembly GCA_036741575.1. Taxonomy (GTDB): domain Bacteria; phylum Bacteroidota; class Ignavibacteria; order Kapaibacteriales; family UBA2268; genus DAINRZ01. The sequence continues at coordinate 712 of DAINRZ010000576.1, read as the reverse complement.
ATATTGTTATATATCAATGACATACGCTGCTTTGTCATAAGCCGTTTTTTTTATGTAAATATTAATACTTATTTTTGCCATGTAATAGTTCAATAATCGTAATACATTGATAATATAAGGTTTATATAAATAAATGAAAGCATCTTTTTACAATATCGGCTGCAAAGTCAATTTTGCCGAACTCTCCGAGATTGAAAGCGCCTTCCGGGCAAAGGGCTTCGAAATAGTGCCGTTCGGCGTTCCTTCGGACGTTGTAATAATTAACACATGTACCGTGACAGGCAACGCCGATTCCGACAGCCGCAAGATAATCCGCAGGGCGCGGGCAGGCTCGCCGGAAGCTTTTATAGGCGTAACCGGCTGCTATGCACAGCTCGGGTCCGAAGAAATCAGCCGAATTGACGGCGTGGATGCAGTGTTCGGCACTAAAAGCAAATTCGAAATCCTGAACATTATCGACGATTTCCACAAACGAAGCTCTGCGGAGATATATGTGAGCGGTATAAACGGCGAAATGGAATTCCATTCGGCTTGCTCGCTCGAAAACGAAACCAGGACGCGTGTAACACTCAAGCTGCAGGACGGCTGCGATTACAGATGCACATATTGTACTATTCCCGGCGCCAGGGGTGGTTCGAGGTCTATGCCTATCGATGAATTGGAAAAGCAAATATTGAGACTAAGCGACGAAGGCAAGCTCGAAGTGGTGTTA
>DAINRZ010000575.1:0-2797 GCA_036741575.1 Kapaibacterium sp. (SeqCode) | reverse complement strand
TATATCTATCCTGTAAGGCTGATTTGGATCGTTGCGTGAATACCTTAGCCGTATATAATCAGGCTCATCGCGTTCCGAAGTTGACAATCCAATATTCCAGTCGAATGTTGCATTCTGAAGGAATGGCAATATATGTTCGCCGTTGAGCTGGCTGGCAAATAAAGTTTTATTTACATAATCATAACTATATTGCTTGAGTGATAATTCTTCCTTCGAGCCAATTACGCTAATTACTTCGTCGTCGGATGAGTTATTATATGTATTCTTCCAACTGATGGAATTCCCGTCCCCTAACTTATATGCTATATTGAGCAAACCGCCGTATCCAACCGAATATGTAGATTGAGAGCCGTTTCCGTAAAACCTGTAATCGCCGTTCGAAAGCAAAACACCACGAGTCATATAATTCTTTGAGTAGCTACCGCCGTACATTGCGGAAGCTATTACTCCAAGCTCATTTTCTCCAATTTCAAATATATCAGTGTAAGAAAGTTTGTAGGAACCGTTGAAAGGCGCAGTAATTGTGTCCCTTTTCCATACTTCATTGTTGAACTCATTGCCAAATCCAGTCCATTCTTGTTGTGCCATGAAACGTGCATCCTGATCGCCCGATTTAATGTCGTTGTATAATAATTTATACATATCCTTAGGCGAGCCGGGTAAAGCGCCGGGCATAACGCGCGAACCATTATCCAGTCCAAGGAAGTTTTTAGAGCCTGTGTTATAAGTTACAAAGGAATTATCTTTCATCGTAACATTATCATTATAAGATTGGGATACACTGAATTTCAGAGAGAACCCCTGAGGGAAATCAATGGTATTCAATTGGACCAGGCCGCCGGCAAAATTACCTGCCAAGTCCGGAGTATAAGATTTTGCCACATTGGCAAACTCAATAAATTCAGAAGGGAACATATCGTAAGCAAACGCTTTTTTGTCGGGTTCTGTAGTTGCTACCGACGATCCGTTCAAAACCGTGTTGCTATACCTCTCGCTTAGTCCCCTTACAATCACAAATTTATCATTGACGAGTGTAATGCCGGTAACCCTTTTCAGCGATTGGCCGGCATCGGAATCAGGTGTTCGTTTGATTTCTTCCGAGCTAATTCCGTCGCTTACCTGGGTGGCATTTTTCCTGACTGCAAGCACAGCCGCCTGGCTTTCCATAATCCTCGAAGCCTGCACCTGAAGTTCCGGTGCATTCGCCTCAGCTTCAGGTTCCATAACCATAGGCGGCATTATCGTCGTTTGGTCGGGATTGACTACTATCCCTTTTACTTCTATTGGTGAATAACCAATAAAAGAAATCCGCAGGTTATATGTTGATGGAGTTAGGTTTTTAATTTTAAACTCACCTTTGATATCAGTAATTGCGCCTAACTTTGTATCGATTAGCTGAACGGTTGCGCTTCGCAGCACCTCGCCGTTCTCACCGTCGAGCACTTTGCCCTGGATAGCGCCGGTAAGCGGTGCCGACCAAGCAAATGCGGGAAACAGCAGTATAAAAATAGCGATTATTGTAGTAATCATTAACTTTCTCATATTAGTCCCACTCCAATTCATTAAACAGAATTATACTTACGGCCTGAGTGTACTCCCGGACACTCAATGCCTTATAACAAAAATTAATTTCAATCCCAATTACTTCAAATTTTCATTTTCAAAAAAATGTAATAATTGAGAAAGCAAATTTGGATTTTACATTGAAGTTGATATAAGTATTATGTTAATATTAGGTAAAGGTGCGTAAAAAGCCTGCCCGACATCAGCTTTAAGCAAAGAACTGTTAGTAAATCATTGAAATAACTACAATTATAAAGGAAAATAATTTTATGGTAAAAAGCCTAATAAGTTAAGATTAGGTTAGCTTATTCATTTTAATCTAAATTTATTAAGCTCCCGCTGGTTTCTTTCGCGGACACTATCCATAATCTCCATAAAGACTTGCGGGTCTTCCTTGTAACTATTATAATCTTCGGTAAACGAATCCCAGTCATAACTATATTTATCGAATAACTTAACAATTTCTTTATTAACCCTTGCGCTGTCTGTGTACATTTCCCTGATAATCAATATCTCCCTGTATGTATCGATAAACTTATCTTTATCCTTTTCGAAAAACGAACAAGACCAAAGCATTAAAAAAGATATAAGCGGCAAAAGTATCGACTTCTGCATACAATAAACCCGATAAGTTATTTTACATATTACATAGTGCAAAATAACAAATTATGGCAATAAAAAAGGCAGCCAAAAGCAATTGAGCAATCAGCCACCTATAATTAGTTGTATTTTTTCTCAGTCTTTTTCGTTTACGTCTTTGTAGCAGAACCACCAGTCATAGTTTTGGTAGCGCCCCTGTTTGTATTTAGCAGCCTTGATGTCGGTTGCAGGCGGAACGATAACCTTGTCGCCAATAAGCTCATTATTGGGCCAGTTAGCCGGCATTGCCACCATGTTTTTGTCGGCCACCTGGAATGCCCTTATCATCCTTAGGAATTCATCGAAATTCCTGCCGATTTCCTGAGGATAGAACAAGATAGACCTTATTTTACCTTCAGGGTCAATAAAATAGACAGCCCTAACCGTATTGGTGCCTTTTTGGGGGTGCACCAAGCCCATACGCTTAGCAAAATCGCCGTTGTCGGCTATAATGGGGAATTGTATCTCAACATTCAGGTTGTCCTTTATCCAGTCAACCCATTTAATATGAGAAAATACCTGATCGATACTTAAACCGATAAGCTCGGTGTTTAGTTTTTTAAATTCTTCGTACCTCTTTTGGAATGCTACAAAT
>DAINRZ010000574.1:0-2800 GCA_036741575.1 Kapaibacterium sp. (SeqCode) | reverse complement strand
TTTGATGAATCTACCTATTACAGGCTTTAGTGAATCATTAACAACCAAATCTACTTTTCTGGAAAATATATTACTTAGGTATTCCTCAATTTCAATAAATGTAAATAAATCGGGATACTTACTGAACTCGACAAGAATATCAATATCGCTGCTGTTATTTTGTTCCCCTCTGACAAAAGAACCGAATAGGCCTATTTCAGTAATACTATATTTGTATCTCAGAAATTCTTTGATACTTTTGATGATTTCAATTATTTCTTCCCTATTTAAATTTTTATTGTTCATTATTAATGCCGTACAAACATTTTCCAAATTAATTAAAAATAACGATTGCCAGGGAAATTATTTTGATTTGAACTTTGGTTGGTTCATTTTTTCAAATTAAAATCAAAAAATAAAACTACCCATTCCTCCCCTTTATTATCTTCATCAATGATCCCCATCGTTTTGGATTAATTACTAATTTCAGAATATATGCGAATGCAGAGATAAATTTGTTATTTAAAATGAAAGCAGTATACTCAGAAATTTTTTTCCTCTTTAAATTATTGTCCTCTATGAATTTAATATATAAGTTAAAAGCATGTACAGATGCTTCCCGCAGGCCCTCTTTTTTCAAGCGGGCTGCTCTGGCAAGGTAAAATTTCTCAGGAGAAAACCCGTAACTACGGATTTCATCGGCTGTTAACCTGTTTAGATTATCTATATGGAGCCTGCTCCGGGCTTCGTCATGCGTTCCGATGGTATGTGTGCCCTGCCCTTCGTGGCGGCGCGACATAACATGAAATCCCGGACTGTGGGCAAACCGGTACCCTGACATCAGGCGGAACCACATATCGTAATCCTGGGTGGAGCGCAGGCTCTCATCGAAAAGCCCCGCTTCATCGAAACAAACCTTTGGTATTAAAAGCGAGCAGCCGTTAATTAAATGGTTGGAAAGCAGGTAAAGGGTATTGCTTTCGTACTTTTTGGGTGGGAATACAGCATAAGTAATACTTCCTTTAGAGTTAATTTCGTAGAAATCAGTATATACAATTACAGGTTCATTATTATTAAGTTTACTTAACTGACTAATTTGTGCTTCGATTTTTCGTGTGTCATATAGGTCATCGTGGCTCAGCCATGAGAAATACTCTCCGGTCATTTTTCCAATGCCGAAATTAAGCGCCCCTGCAACCCCGCTGTTTTCCTTGTAAAAATACCTGATTTGCGGTTCATACCTTTTGGCTATGGCCTCAGACTGACTGCCGTCATCAGAGCCGTCGTTTACGACGATTACTTCCAAATTTTGGTAAGTCTGGCCGAGAGCGCTCTCAATAGCCTGCTCCAAGTAATCTGCTCCGTTGTAAACCGGTATAATGATTGAAACCTTTGGATTCATGCCTTCAGCAGTCCCGACTCGCGGCAAAAACCGGCATACTCGGAAATCATTTGTTCAATTGACGGGGGAGAGGCATAGCCTGCTTCGTTCCAAATCAGCCGGTTCAGTTCAACGTTGTTGGTATTCAGTGTCCTATCTATTACATCTTTCGCTTCTATTGCATTAATGGTTATATCCTGCCTGCCAAAATTTTCGGCAAACATCCTAAGCATTTCGTATTTAGTGTTTTTATTGCCGGGTACCACATGCTGAATGTGCTGCAAATCAATACCGGACTTAATTATGCCTTTGCAAATCAACCCGAAGTGATAGGTCGTCACCCCGTTCCAATCGTGGTTTGTAAATCCATTGACTGTTGCATTTTGTGGCTGCCCCAGGAACCATTCCATCAGTGAATACCGGGTGCCGAGTTCCAGCCCGATAATTGAGCAGCGCAGGTGAAAAATATTGTCGAAATATGCTTCTCCAAGGCTTTTTGTTTTGCCGTAAACGTCTGTAGGGTCGTGTTTTGACGATTCGGTATAACTGCCAGTAGCGCCTGAATAGACACAATCTGTTGCTATTTGCAGTATTTTGCCGCCTGTCTGAGCAGCCGCTTTAGCAAGGGCATGAGGGAATAAAGAGTTAATTCTAAGTGCCCGTTCTGTCTCGGCTGCATTATCGTCATGTATAAATGGCTTGATAACACCTATGCAATTTACTATCCAGTCAAAACCTGAGATGAGAGGTATTATTTCTTCGACTGTCGCCAATTCTGCATGGAAATTAATAAACTTCATACCAGGAAGAATTTTGCCTAAAAATTGCGAGCGGGAATCGTTCCTGATAGTCCCGGTACATTCAAAAGAAGGTTCGCTGTAAATAACTTTCGAGACAGCCCAGCCGAGCATGCCGCCCGAGCCTAATACCAATATTTTTTTTTCCATTGACTTCACCTTTAATATTAAATTTTCTAAGATTTGCAAATTACAAATTAGTGAAGTATTAATAAACGGATTTATTGAATAGGAGATTGAATGTAAAGTGTAGTTTAATTTGAAATATAGTTATTCTAAATTAAGAATTTTTAATTTCCAAGCTAAATCGATGCCAAGATAGAATTGTTTACTCATGCTAAAATTGTTATCCAGGTCGATAAAACCCGGCTGGAATACAACTCCGGCAAAAAAAGTCTCGAATAGCTGATAATATGCAGATAAACTTATTCCCATACAGTGATTGTATTTTCTTGCCGAACCTGAACCATGAAGTGTTTCATTGAATAAAAACCATGAGTTTACAGAATAATGAATACCGGCACCAATATGAAATCTATCGAGAATAATGTTATATTTGGCATTAACAAAATCTGAGAAGTACCTTTCATAAGGTTCAATGAAATCGATAGCAGCCGGAAATGGAATAGGAACATCAGTACTG
>DAINRZ010000573.1:0-2801 GCA_036741575.1 Kapaibacterium sp. (SeqCode) | reverse complement strand
GTCAAGGTTAAATTCGTAAAATACTATTATTTGGTTGGTTTCTTTTTTGAGTATTGTTTGTTTTATTCTTCATATTAATTCTCACACAATTAAAAAAACTTACCCTAAATTAATGATATTTATTAATAAAAAAAATATTTATTTCAATTTCACCTGCAATAGCAATGTTCCTTGCTAATGCCAACATAACAAGTATTACAAGCAAGTTAATTATTCTCCAATGATTTATCCTTATACATAACCGTTGTAATCCTGAACTCAATAATTGATTTTTCATACTATCACCAGCTAAACTTTCTACTATAATTAATCATAAGCACACTCGGAACAGTTCCACGACATGTGTATCCTGAAACACTTATTCCAGCGATATTGGAATTGTAAGACATTGAGATAAAGGATTGTTGGTTGATTTTGTAATGAAACGCAAAACCAAATTCAATACCCTTTGCTTCACAGCTTGAATTAAACATCATAAGGCCTAAATGAACCGAAGCCCGTATTTTTGCTTTGTTACTAAAAAGGTAGGTTCTGAACCTGCACGAAAAACTTACTTGTGAACAAATACCATTCCCAAAATACAAATAACTTTCATTACAACAATCAGGTGAACAGTTTTTTAATTGAGAAATCCAACTATTAAAAGAAGCTTCGGCAGAAAATATATGTAAACGTGAAAAAGGTAGTTCTATTCCAAAATTCTGGGCAATTCCAATATTAAATTCATCAAACCATCTGCTTCCCACAGCTCCATCAGCCACAACACCTAAACCTCCAAACAGATAAAAACCGATTTCTTTGTCGGATGTATCTATTTCCAGGCTAATACTTGTAGAATCTGAAAGATAGGATGTACTGTCAATTTCACCAGCTTTCACCACACAACATTGCAAGCTTAGGAAGCAAACCATTGCAGAAATTAAAATAATAGCCTTTTTGCCCACAACAAAACCTCTTTATAAATGAATACTTTCAATAAAGCAATTTAATAAATAATATCGTTAAATTTCCCGTTTTCTTAACCTCCTTCGTACATATCCATTGCCATGCCGAGGCATGAATTTACGCCTTTCAGGCCGTTGACTGTCAGGGTTAGCAAAATTGTTTCGATTATTTCTTCCCTTGTGGCTCCTGCCATCTTAGCCATAGGCACATGGAACTTTACGGCTGTGGTGTCGCCCATTGCCGCTTTCATACCTATGTAGATTAGCTGCTTGGTTTTCTGGTCGAGCCCTTTGGTGTTCATAAGGCTCTGCACAAGCCCGTTGAACGCATTGAATACTTCGGGCGCTTCTTCTTTGAATACTTCGAACGGATTTTTTTCTGAATACATGATTAACTCCTTAATCTACGGTATTTATTGTTAAAATTTTTGCCGAATTCCTCTGCAAATGATTGAGCTATATAATTCTCGCGGCTTTGGCATACTTCTGCGGAAAAATCAATTCCTGTATTAATTATTGTATCCCACAAACTCTCATCGATATTGCTTAATTCCTGACTGCTTATCCCGAGCCTGTGCAGGCAATAGCATACCGCTGCGTTAAAGCTGTCGCCTGCTCCGATTGTACTAACCGGATTAACAGCCTTTGCACTGTAATTCTTAGTTAATCCTCCTGACTGCAATGAAACTCCACATTCGCCCATAGTATAGATAAATGATTTGCCGCGGATGGACTCCGTGGCTTCTTCGAATGTTTCTGCGCCAAAGATATTGCGGAAATCTTCGTCGGATCCCCTGATGATATCGGCATAACCGATATTCTCTCGGATAGCTGGCAATAATTCTGGTAATTCATCTAAGTGGGCATTGCGAAAATTGGGGTCGTAAACAATCAGAGCGCCGCCCCTGCGTGCCGATTCGAGTATTTTCACTACAGTATCCCTTTTACCCGGTAGTATTGAGTAGAAAGAGCCGAAAAGGAGAATATCATTGCCGGAAAACTCAGGTATTTCAAATGATGAATTTACCTGTGGTTCGCACCTGTAAAAATCGTACTTTGTTTTATTCCCATGCTGGAAAGCCAGGGCCAGAGGTGTTTTAGAATCAGCCGGCCTGCGTATGCGACTTATATCGATACTATTCTCCTGAAGAAATCCGTTTATCAGGCTTCCGATTTGGTCACTGCCGTATTCACTCAGGAATACTGCCGGCAAGCCGAGCCTGCCGAGCGTAACCATTGAATTGAGCACCGAACCTCCCGGGCAGCCGCCTTCGATTTTGCCGTCCCGGAAAATAATATCGTAAACAGTCTCGCCTACTCCGTATATTCTGCCTGAATCCATAATACTATATTGTCTGAATAAAAAATGAATTAAATGTACTCATTAATTTATAGAAATTTTAGGGTTTATTAAAACATGTTTCTTCAAAAAGAGAAATATTAGTTTTATTCCGTGCCAAATAGTATGGGTAAAATCTGAATTAGTTCATTTTATATGAAAATTAATTAGTTGAGACTGAATAAATCCTATGGAATAATCAGTATTTCACACACCCCCAAACCCCCTCTTGATAGAGGGGGCTTATGTTCCCGGCATTTAACCACTCTAAAAAGAGGCGTGGCTGCTCAAGCAGCCGGGGTGTGTATCAAATCTTCCTGAATTCTAATAGATATTCAATAATCAGTTAATTTATGGTTTACACTTACAAAACGCCATAGAACCATTATAATTTATTAAAATTTTCACCTTTATAAGAATCGTGTTTCTCAATGAGAAGATTATTTTCATTTTAATTTTAATTATAATGCAATCCTGCCGGAAGCAAAAATTTCAATAAAATTGATAACTACCCCTAT
>DAINRZ010000572.1:0-2806 GCA_036741575.1 Kapaibacterium sp. (SeqCode) | reverse complement strand
AGTATTTGATTTAATTTATTCGAATGGATAAATTGTAAACTAATTTTTGCATTAATTTTCTTCAATATTGCATTATTGCAATATTTAGCATATTTTGCATAATTATTTACAATTTTAACTTAAATTATTGTTGTTGTTTTTTTGGTTTTTAGTGTATATTACTAAAAATTAAATGGGATTGTTTCATAAAAATGAATAAGTAGTAATAAAATAAATGATTTATTATTTAAGAAATACTATAGGTTTAAAAATGCGTCGTATTATTACCTCAGTACAAGTCCTTACTATTCTTGGCTTAGTGCTTGCATCCTTAAGTTTACCCCACTTGGTGCAGGGCAGTGAGCAACAAAAACCTGACAGTAATTGTGACGATTGCAAGACTCAGGATAAGAGCCTGTATGCAGCAGTCATCGAACCCGGGAGCTTGCCCGAAACAATTGCTCAAAATGATGAACAGGGAAGTATTACTTCCAGCAAGAAAATCCGTATTATTAACCTTGGCCCCGTGGTTAACTGGAGCGGGTTAGACTATGCGCCTACCGTGAGCGCCGACGGCAGGACACTGTTTTTTGTCTCGAACAGAGCCGGCAGCAAAATCGATGAGAAAGGAAAGCCGTCGCACGATTTTTGGTTTGTCACAAAGCTCGAAAACCTCGACACTGTGTTTTTTGCCCCGATTAATCTCGACACAACGACCGAATTGGGCAACAGGGGCGTTAATACGGAATTCAACGAGGGCGCTTCCTCAATTGCCGCCGACCGTCAATCCCTCTATTTTACTGCCTGCAACAGGCCGGATGGCTTAGGTTCGTGCGACATTTATTATTCGGAAATTGACGGATTGAAATGGAGCAGGCCGATTAACCTTGGCAATAATGTAAACTCATTGCACTGGGATTCTCAGCCTTCAATCAAATTTAACAAAGGCAGGATTTATTTTGCTTCGAACAGGCCAGGCCCCAACGGAAGCGATAACGTCGATATATGGTATTCAGACTGGGACTGGGACAACGACGAATGGAAGCCTGCTGTCAACCTCGAAGCTATTAATACTTCGGGCACCGATTGGTCGCCGTTTATCGGCACTGATGGTGTTACGCTTTTCTTTGCTTCCGATGGCTACCCCAATACTATCGGCGGCAAGGATTTCTACGTTACAACGCTCAACGAAGAAACAAACACGTGGTCGAAACCACTGAATCTTGGCGAACCAATTAACACTTCCGAAGATGAGTCTTTTATTTCGCTGCCTGCTTCCGGCGATGTTATATATTTCTCTTCGACCAGGACAGACCTGAAAGGTTATCAGGGCGACCTTGATATTTTCATGGCCTTCGTTCCTTCGTTCTACCGTGTTTCCACACTTAAAGTCCAGGTTGTCGATGAGTGCAGCCGCGAAAATATCCCCGCCGACATCCAGATTGTAAACAGGCTGACTAACCGCACCGAAAAAGGGAACGTAACGCTCGACAAAAAGGAATTCGAAATATTTGTAAAGAACGACGACTACGGCCCCGAAAAAGATTCGATGCCGTTTGTGGACATGCTTATAACAGCTAACAACCCTAAATATGGCTCGAAAGAAGAAATACAGCGTATTATGAAGCCCGAGAAAACTGTGGAAATCGAAGAAACAAAAATTCCGCTGGAGTATAAAGTAACCGTTACGCTCGGTAACAAGCCCAAGCTCGGCGCCAAAATTGCCGAAGCCGATTACGTTACAAGAAATAAAGGTTTCAAACCCGAACTTGCCAAATTCAAAGGCCTGGTGATGGAAGAAGTGCAGACTTATGATTTGTACCCGCTTTTGAATTATGTTTTCTTCGACGAAGGTTCTTCGGATATCCCCTCTCGCTATAATATATTCGGTTCACCCGACAAAACAAGAGGATTTACCGACACTACCATTGCCGGCGGTACTCTCGATAAATACTATCATATCATGAATATTTATGCCTACAGGCTTCTGAAGCACCCCGAGCAGAACCTTGAAATATGGGGCTGTATGGATGGCGTTTCGCCTAAAGAAAAGAATAAGGAGCTGGCCAAATCGCGGGCACAGAAGGTATTCAATTACCTGAGGGATGTTTGGGGAATACCTGAATCCAGAATGAAAATTATGATGACTAACAATGGTAAACCTAAAACACCGTCGAACGAAAGAGATTCTCTCGGTATCCAGGAGAACCGCAGAGTCGAACTGATATGCCCCGAATGGGAAATCGAAAAGCCGGTATTCTCTAAAGATGCCAAGATATTCCCGCAGCCCGAAGAAATGACATTCGTTATCGATAACGGTATAGAGCAGCAACTGGTGGCAAAACGCCGTATCGAAATCAAGAAAGGCGATCAAACATGGAAAGTGCTTAACGAAATAGGCCTGACCGAAAAAGAATTTGTGTGGGACTGGCTGAACGACGATGACAAGTACCCCAAGGATGAAGTGCCTTATACCTGCCAATTGGTTATCACATCGCTTTCGGGCGCAGAGTGCAGCTCCGAGCCTATTAATATTCCTGTAATGCAAATCAGCTCCGAGAGCAAAAAGGTTGATAAAGGAGTCGATAGCACACTCGAAAACTACAGCCTTATTTTGTTCCCGTTCAACAGGTTCGATGCAGGCCCGAAAAACGAGAGAATCATGAATGACTATGTTTATACCCGTTGCTTCCCTAATTCGAGCATCTACGTTACAGGCCATACTGATGTCGTCGGGCTTGATGAGCACAACCTGGTGCTTTCGCAGAAGAGGGCAGGAACAGTTCAGGATGGTATTAATAAGAAAACAAGCGGCGCTTATGGACAG
>DAINRZ010000571.1:0-2816 GCA_036741575.1 Kapaibacterium sp. (SeqCode) | reverse complement strand
ATTCCGTTCCTTGTAAAAATTAACCATAATGAACTGCTGACATACCCCAATGAATTCGACCAGGTAATGTTCGGCAGGGTCGATCAGGCCTACGACATGGGCGCTGCAGCCGTCGGCGCCACTATCTACTTCGGCTCGGATAACAGCCGCCGCCAGATAGTGGAAGTAGCCGAAGCGTTTGCATATGCACATGAACTGGGTATGGCTACTGTGCTATGGTGCTACCTTCGCAATCCCGAATTCAAAAAAGATAAGGATTACCATGTTTCCGTTGACCTCTCCAGCCAGGCAAACCACCTTGGAGTAACCATTCAGGCAGATATAATCAAGCAAAAGCTCTCGGAAAACAACGGCGGTTACAAAGCGCTGAACATGGGCAATTCATCCTACGGCAAATTCGACGAGCGTATTTATACCGAACTTTGCAGTGACCATCCGATAGATATGTGCCGTTACCAGGTGGCCAACTGCTTTATGGGCAGGGCGGGCCTTATTAACAGCGGCGGCGCTGCCGGTAAGAACGACTTCGGCGAGGCAGCCATCACTGCAGTCATTAACAAGCGCGCGGGCGGCATGGGCCTTATCTCGGGCCGCAAAGCCTTCCAGCGTCCCATGGACGAAGGCGTCAAGCTGCTGAACACAATCCAGGATGTTTACCTGTGTAAAGAGATAACTATAGCATAAATAATAAAATATATGGGGATGGCTCTCAGCTGTCCCCAATAATATACCTTTAATATTTCCAAAGAAATAATGATTTATAATAGATACTGCAGGTATTCAAATTATTAGATTTCCAGTAATAATATCGATTAATAAATTTCTCAATTTTTTATAAATCCAAGTGCTTTTTCTTTACTCTTAAATCACTTTAATTTCTTTACTGTAATCACTACGTCCTTCGTTGTTCATATTCGCACCCAATTATTTTAGGTTACTTTTTTTATGAGGCAACGACTCTTTAACTGCTTAGTATCGGTTACCTTTTTTATGAGTCAATTCGAAATAAGGATTCCATTTTGTTTAACAAAAAAGATTTTGTATATTTATATACATTTAAATAATTTTTAATCATCAGAGGTTAACTATGAGACACACATTTTTCAATCCTCGCAATAACAGTATTAGCCTGTATATTACTAATTAGCTGCAAAGAGTACGGCTCCGGCCCGAACGACCTGGGAATCGACGCCAGCGAGTTGTTACCGCTAAAAGTTGGTAATTACTGGATTTATAAAACTGTTGAAATCGACAGTACCGGCACCCAACCGGTCGAAACATTCATCGACTCTTTTGTCGTTACCAGGAGTGTTAATATCGAAGGTATCGACGGGTACGAAATCAAGATATTCAGGGATGGAAGTATTAATGACACTGCTTATATGAGGACTAATGGGAGTACAATATTGGTATATTGCATTGGTTTGAAACCAATATTTCATTTTACCTCCAGCGACTGCGAATATCTGTATAACAAAAAATGGGCTAAGCTCTTTAGCGCCAGGATTGAACCATGGTACTATAATGAATTCTCTGATACCATGTGTAATGAAGCAGTTGTTTATGATGAAGAAACTGACAAAGCCGAATCAATCAGATTCTATATTGATATGGAAACATATTTTACTGCAACTCTGGCTCGGTTAAACGGCTTTTTTTTCAAATCCAAAAAAGTTGAAGCATATAATATGATGTTTACGGGTCAGACTCTTTCGAAACTATTATCACCCGATAAAATTAGTTTTACTACTTCCGGTAATAGCGAATGCATGTATAAAGGAAATAATAGAATTTTGCTGTCTGATGAATTGGAGTTTTCAATAATATTTGGTAAAAATATAGGTATTCTTTTTACAACCGAGATTCACAAACACTGTTTAGGTAACGATTTAAAGCGAGAACGAAAGCTGCTGAGGTATGGTTTAAATTAATTATAAATTAGGGTTTCATGGATTCTACTGCTATTCATAAATACCCAATTAACGAAATAAATAATTTTAGAGCGATCCTTTCGTTAGTATAAGATTATTTACTATTTAAATTGGCAATAATGGCTGTAAAAACAGATTTTCTCGATAGATTGCAAAAAGGCGTATTGCTGTTCGACGGCGGCAACGGCACCGAATTTTATAAAAACGGCGTGTTTATAAACCAGTGTTTCGATGAGCTGAACCTGACAAATCCCCGCCTTGTAAAAAAGGTGCACGAAGAGTACAAAAATGCCGGTGCCGACGTCATCGAAACAAATACTTTTGGTGCAAACAGGTTTAAACTTAAGCCGTTTAACCTTACTGATAAAATTAACCAGATAAATTACGAAGGTGCACGGATCGCCCGGGAGGCCGCCGGCGAAGAGCTTTATGTGGCAGGTGCAATAGGCCCACTGGGTATACAGATTGAGCCTCTTGGCCCAATTGCGCGCGAAGAAGCAGTAGAATTCTTTAAGGAACAGGTCAAACCACTTCTCGACGGCGGCGTGGATTTATTTGTGCTCGAGACTTTTATCTATCCCAACGAGCTTGCCCAGGCTGTAAAAGCGATAAGGGAACTTTGCAGCCTTCCGATTGTTGCCAGTATGACTATAGATGAAGACGCAGCCTCATTAACCGGTGCACAACCCGAAGTAATGATTAGCGAACTCGAACATACCGGGGCAGACATCATTGGCATAAACTGCACTACCGGCCCGCAGGTAATGCTTAGCTGGCTTGAAAAAGTTCGCAGCCTTTCAAATATTCCTATTGCTATAATGCCCAATGCCGGTAAGCCAAAGAATATTGACGGCAGGACGATTTACCTTGCTTCGCCCGAATACT
>DAINRZ010000570.1:0-2819 GCA_036741575.1 Kapaibacterium sp. (SeqCode) | reverse complement strand
TTAAGTAAAAAGAAAACTAACGTCGGCGCCTGGGGCAATTTCAATTGGTTCTTTCCCCCTCTCGAAAATCCTTGCTCCTGTTGTGCCTTTCAGGAGTTTAGTATCGCCCTCGGCAAGTATCATAGCACCCTCGCGCAGACCTGCAACCTTTCTATCGTTAAATGCAAGAAACTCCCTGATTCGTGTTTCCCTTGTCTCTCCCTTGTGTGTCGAGTCCGGGTCGGGGTCAAGGTAATGCGGATTAATCTGGAACGGAACTAAATTCAATGCGTTGAAGCTTTTTGGTTCGATGATAGGCATATCGTTAGTTGTCATAATCGTCGGGCAGGCTACATTGCTGCCGGCGCTTGTGCCGATATAAGGCATCCCGCCGCGAACGCGGCCTGCAATTGTCTCTATTAGAGAATAATTATGGAGCTGGCTGGCGAGCAGAAAAGAATTTCCGCCGCCGATAAAAATCGATTCTGCCTCGGCAACTGCCTTTTGCATATCGGTTTCTTCGTGGATCGATGTAAGTTCGATCCCCATAGCAGCATATCGTTCTCTTGCTTTGGCTGCATACTCATCATGGCTGATGCCGCTTGGCCTGGCAAACGGGATAAATAAAATGCTCTTGACGGAGCCGAGAAATCCTGTTATCTCCAAAGCACAATGGTCGAGGTAACCACTGCCGTGCAGTGTAGAATTGCTGATTAATAATAATCTCATTTTTTACTCCTGTATATCTGATAAATTATTCTTGACTGTTATTCCTAGTCCAATCGACAGCCTGCGTGAACATTCAGGGCAAGAAAGTACATTCCTTCCATTTATTAGCATAACAGATGAACCTCCGCCGTCCAGATTGACTGCCTCATGAATTTTCAGTTTTTTCATTGCAAAAGCAAAATTCTCCAGTGTACATCCTTTTACTCCAATAGATTTATATGTAGGGCTCGCTGCAATTAAAAACAGTTTGTCGCCCGATTTATTTGTACCTATACCGGTTCTTGGTAGTTCTTCCCATTTAAAACGGCTGCGATTCCTTTTCTGGGGTCCTTCGAAAAGCGAGCGTCCCGATTGAATTAACCTGGGTGTGCCGCAAACTGAATTCATGAAAACGGTTTTAAGTTTTTTATCAGTTGAATACCTCAATGTGAAAATTTCGCCGATTTTTAATGGAATACTTCCAAGGTCGTAGCCTATGGTTAAGACAATTCCCCCGGTGGGAACCTGTACCAGGCCGGTATCGGCAATACCTTCGACAACACACCGGATGTCTTTGTTTATAGCCGGATCGTCGATATATCTGGCAATTATTTTTTTCATATTCAACTCGATGGAAGAATCCCTTTCGAGTTTCAAAAGCATACCTTTAAATGATGCCGTATCGAATTCTCTGTCAGTAATATCCCTAAATGCCGAATCGAGCAAAGCGTCTTCAAAAGCTCTCGACACCATTCTCTTTGATATATAAGGAACTGAGTCGCCGACATATTTGTTATAAAGGCAAATACCAGATGAATCGGTCCTGCGGTTAACTTTTGATATATTATATTTTAATTTACCAAAAGTAAGAGTACCGGTTAATTTAAAATTATCGATGTGGACTTTATTTTTATCGTCGAAAAAGGCGCTGGGCCATGATTTATAAGCAGTCATCTCGACTACCTCACCATTGATTACAGTAGGCCCCATCGGATAGTTATAAAATGCTTTCCAGAAACTGCCGTTTACAACTGCCGGCACATTTTCGCCGGTTTTTTCTGTATAGCGTTTAGCCATATCATGAAGTTTTTCGAGTTCGGAACTGTTTTCTCTGCCTTTCAGCATAGATAAGCCGATATTCGGATTTGTCAAATCTGCTTCTACAACATGTATCAGAATTTTTTCCTTTGAACTGCCTATCTTTATTTTTTTATATATCAGCCCCCTCGATAGAGTGTCAGAAAGTAATACCTCGAAGGCTTTGCTTCTCATCTTTTTCTTTGTTTCCCTGACTTCTTTATCAGTTGAATCCTCAGTCTGTGGCAAAGAGCTATTCAGTGTATCGTGTTCTTTATTACCTACCCTGGTTATCTTCTTTTGGGCTTGCTTCTTGCCGTCTTTATCGGTGGTAACAGAATCTATAATGGAAGTTATTTTAATCTCTTGTTTCTTTAATTTCGAATTTTGAATCCCGTTTTTCTCTTTTATCGGAATACTTTTTACAGTCTTGGTTTTTAACTCTTTACTAATTTGCGGTTCGCTTTTTTGTTGAGATGATTTTTTATCCGGTTCGCTTTTCTTGATTACTGAGGAATTTTCCGTTTCCGATTTGATTCCTTTATTTATTGATGGAACATCTTTGGAGGTTGTTTTCTTACCTTGAATGCTTTCATCGTTATTATCAGGCAATACCTTGCCAGTTTTGTTCGTTACTTTTTCAGGGGCGCTTTTATCGGATTTGGGTTTAACAGTAACGTTTTTCTTTTTGCTTTGCGTCTTATCTTTTTTGTTTTTATCGCCTTCTTTTCTAACAGCGTTTTTTTTACTTTTAGTATAAGTTACCTTTTTCTTAGCAATAACTTTTTCTTTTGTTGAATTCTTCTTTTTGTTACCAGACACCTTTTTATCGGCAATTTTCCCGGATTCACCACTTTTGACATTAACTTTCTTTTTATTTTTATCTTTTGACTGTATTTTCTTTTTTTCAGGTAAGCCACTTATTTTATTATGTTTAGTTATATTTTTTTCAAGGCTGGCTTTTTCAGTATTTTGATTTTTATTCTTTGTTGACTTTTCACTGGAATAAATATAAGAGTATGAAGATAATATCAATATCATACTTAAAAACACAA
>DAINRZ010000569.1:0-2821 GCA_036741575.1 Kapaibacterium sp. (SeqCode) | reverse complement strand
TTCGACTAACGACTTATGCAGAGAATAAGTGGAATATATTAAATTTCTTGTGGCATCGGCGGCGCCATCGCTGCCGGATTCTGCCAGCACGCTTATAATATCGTCGTTTGGCAGCGCCGCACTGTCGATACCAAGTTTTTCTTTAATCAGCTTCTCAATATCGTCTAAGTTAATCCTCTGGCCGGTAATTTTGGCAAACCTTTTCAGCCTGCCCGTAATATACAGGAATCCGTCCCGGTCGAGATAACCAATATCCCCGGTCATGAGTATTCCGCCCGATTCGTCGCCTTTAGATAGATCCTGCCTGCATTCTGCATAGCCAAGCATAACGTTTGGCCCTTTGTATGCCACTTCGCCCTGGCTGTCCGGCGGCAGGGCCGCACCGTCGCCGCTGAGTATCTCTATTGTGCCGCCGGGTATTGCCTTTCCTGCAGAACCGGCTTTTTCGGGCTGCTTATCCCAGGGCACCCAGGCAATCCGGGCAGTAGCTTCGGTGGCCCCGTACATGACGATAAACCTGAAGCCTTTGGACTTCGCTATTTCGTAAAATTTTATAATATTCTCTTTGCTTAATTTGCCGCCGGCCTGCGTCATCGTTTTCAGCGAGGGCAGGCTCATGCTGCCGAACCTTAGCCTGAGCAGCATCTCGTAGGAATAGGGGACACCTGCAAAAGATGTGCATTCGTTTTCTCGGAATGTGTTCCAGAAAGCTTTTTGCATTATAGTATCGTTCGAGCAAATTATTCCGGACCCTTTTAGTATATGGGAATTGATAACCGAGAGGCCGTATGAATAGCTCATTGGTAGCGAGGTGATTGGCCTTTCGTTCATGTCGATGCCAAGATATTCTGCAATGGATGCGGCGTTCGATTGCAAATTGGAATAGCTCAGCCTGACGAGCTTGGGATTGCCGGTAGTACCCGAAGTAGACAGCAGCAGGGCTGTATCGGCAAAAATTTCGGTGCCGGGCTCTCCTGCTTGTCGATAAATATTCAGCCCGTCAATCGGGTGCTCGATTGAATGGTACCCATCGGGCACGACGCCATTTCCTCCCTGCGTTATGATTATCTCGGGCTTGTAAGTATCTAAGATATTGGCAGCAAGGGTTTTATCGGTAGAATTATTGATAAGCAGGGCCGCATTGCCCGAGTTGAGAGTTGCCAGGTATGCAGCAATACTGCGGTAGCTGTTATCGCAAAACAATGCAACTATCCCCTTACGCGGAAGAGTAAGAACTGATGCCAGTTCCCCGACGGCGGATTTGATTTCGGGATAACGGTAAAGCTTGTTATCGGCAGAATCGACGATAAACAGGCTTTTCTTTTCGTCCCCTGTTAATTCCCAGAACATAAATTTATCAGATTTCGACTGAATATTTACGCAATATCTCTTTTGCTTTCAGGAAGCTGGACATATCGATAACGTCGTCGGTTTCAATCATCAGGTCGAACGTATCTTCGATAGCGGCAATGAGCTTCATGTGCGCCACGGAGTCCCACGCATAAGAGCCGTATTCCAGCCCGTCGTTGACTTTATCTTTTTCTATGCCGATGACCTCGGTAAAACAGTTTTTCAACTTTTCTTCATTCATTAATATATCTCAATATTAAAAAATACAATTTTATAGAAACGAAGAATGGCAAAGGAAATTTGATTGGAGATAATATCTGTATCAAAATGTATTTTTCTGAATATATTCTTGAATAAATTCTTTAAATTTGGGTTTTTTGTTTCGTTACAAGTGAGATTTATGAATATCAAAAGAGCAACAGTTAATATATCAAGAAAACCAATAAAAATTATTGGAAAATTCTTTGGCTTTATAAGAAGGTTAAGTATAATTGACTACTTTTTTTCTTTTGTATTTATGTGCGTGTACCAGCTACCGACTTCGCCAACTCATTATTACAGCCCCTTGCCTGATTTGAACAAATTAAAAAGGAACAATAAAAGATGGTTAAGGGAAATTACTATCAAAGGCCATGAGTGGAATGACGGCAAGCAAATTGAGAATATCCAAAAGCTAAAGACACACAAATCTGAAAGCGGGCAGATTTCTGACATCCATGACGTAAACAAATCAGGTTATGGCGAGGGATTCCCACCGGTAGAGGCAGAAATTCTATATTATATGATAAGGGAACTAAAGCCATCAAAAGTTATCGAAGTTGGTTCGGGCGTTTCTACTTATTATTCATTAAAAGCAATAGAAATGAATAATGAAAAGGATAATATTAATACTCAGATGATTTGTGTTGAGCCTTATCCACGAGAGAAATTCCAGTCTTTTGCCGACGCGGGTAAAATCTTATATTATAAACAGCAGGCACAAGATGTTGACTTATCAGTATTCAAGCTATTAGAGGAAGGCGATGTTTTGTTTATAGACTCGAGCCATGTTCTGAAGGCAGACAGCGATGTAACATATTTGTACCTCGATGTGTTGCCGTCTTTAAACAAAGGGGTAATAATACATATTCATGATATTTGTTATCCATATAATTTCCTGCAACCGGATAACAAGCTTTTTGACAGTTCAATTTTATGGAATGAGACACAAATACTAACGGCTTTTTTAACTCAAAACGAGTCTTTCAGGATTCTTTTTTCTTTAAGTTATTTGCATATTAAACATCCTAACGCTTTAAAGGATGCATCGGTAATGTATAAAGATGGACTTCACCCGTCATCGATATGGCTTGAAAAAGTGAAATGATTTGTTAAATATTATCTGGATTTTTTTAATCTCTAAATCTATAAGCCACAAATTTTTATTTAATAACAAAGGTATGTGGAATAATAAGAAATTTATTAATTTATT
>DAINRZ010000568.1:0-2829 GCA_036741575.1 Kapaibacterium sp. (SeqCode) | reverse complement strand
CGGCAAGGGCCTCGAAATCCCCTTTATAATTATGACCGGATTCGGCGACGAACAGGTAGCCGTCAACCTGATGAAGCTCGGCGCACAGGACTATGTAATTAAAGACCCGAACTTCCTTTCGCTGCTGCCTGTTGCCGTAGGCCAAGCCAGGAATAGTATAGTAACAAAGCAAAAACTGCTGCAGGCGCAAAAAGCGCTCTCCGAAAGCGAATACAATTACAGGATACTCGTGGAAAGTTCGCGCGACATGATTTTTACTACCGACCTTAACGGCAGGTTCCTGTTTGTAAATAGTAATTTCGAAACAATTACGGGTTTCAGCCGTGACGAGCTGCTTGGAAAATCGTTTATAGATTTAATCGAACAGGATTTCCTGGAGGTAGCCCAGGAAAAATTCGTTAGTGGCCTGACCGGCAAAGAAATACCGTTTTTCCAGGCTAATTTTATTGCCAAGAGCGGCAAAATAATACCCATGGAATTGAATATAACCGTGCTGTACGATTCGGCCAAGGCACGCAAGGGCATGCTCGGTATTGGCAGGGACGTCTCGCACCGTAAGCGCTACGAAGAAACCCTGCGCCAAAATGAAGAGTATTTCCGCACCCTGATTCAGAACTCATCGGATGCAATAGTAATTCTTAACGGCAACGGCACATTCAGGTTTGTCAGTAATTCGCTGCAGAATATTATAGGTTATACGCCCGAAGACCTGGAATCGAAAAAATTATTCGATATAATCCACCAGAAAGATATAGTAAAAGCGCTGAACTTTTTCTGGGAGGTAGTACAGAATTCGGACCAGGACAGCACATTCGAAATTGTCTTTAACCACAAAGACGGCAGCGCCCGCTATGTGGAAGGCATTGGAAGGAATATGATAAACAATCCGGTCGTCAATGGAATCTACCTGACGCTAAGGGACCTCGAATCGCGGAAGAGGCTCGAAGAGCAGCTTGTCAACGCCCAAAAGATGGAAGCTGTAGGCAGGCTGGCAGGAGGCATTGCCCACGATTTCAACAATATAATGACAGCCATTATTAATTACTCGGAAGTAATAATAAAGAGTAATCCCGAAAATGATAACCTTATAAATCTGGTACTAAAAATAATCGGCTCTGCCAAGGAAGCCGCCAACTTTACCACCCAGTTGCTTGCATTCAGCAGCAAGCAGATGTATATGCCCAAAGTGACGGATTTGAACGGACTTCTCTCCGAGCTAAGGCTGAAACTCTCCAAAGGTTTGCCCGAATATATTACCCTGGGCTTTTCTCCCGGCATAAATACGTTAAATGTAAGTATCGATAAAAACCAGTTTGAAAAAGTAGTAAAGAATTTGGTTGATAACGCTGCCGACGCCATCACCAAAATGAAGGATTTCATTGTTAAAGGTGTAATAACACTCGAATGCGATACAATGTTCCTATCCGAAGAAGACTGCCGTGATCGCCGCGGCGCTTATCCGGGCAGTTTCGCGCGGCTAACCGTTAAGGATAATGGCATAGGCATTGCCGAAGAAAACCTGAATCATTTGTTCGAGCCTTTTTTCAGCACCAAACAGGGCGATCCGGGGGTAGGCATGGGGCTTGCAGTAGCCTACGGCATTGTAAAACAACATAAGGGGTGGATAGAAGTGCACAGCAGGCCAAACGAAGGTTCGGAGTTTTCTGTGTTTATACCCGTATTTTCCGACAGGCTGGATGCCGGGGAACGGACTGCCGCACAGCGTTTCGAATACAAAGGATCAGGCGAGAGGATACTGCTTGTCGAAGATGAAGAAAGCGTTCGCCGCTTGGTAACCGAATCCCTCAGGAACAGCGGATTTACAGTTTTACCGGCAGTCGATGCTAAGGAAGCGCAAAAAATCTATAAAAAAGAGAAGGGTAAGTTCGATATTATTTTTTCGGATGTGGCGCTGCCCGACAAAACGGGAGTGGATTTCGTGAACGAAACTATTAAAGACGACAAAACCGGGGTGATACTCACAAGCGGCTATTTCGACGAAACCTGGACGCTCAGCCCGTTTGCAGGCAGGAATTACCGTTTTATAGCAAAGCCTTATGTGCTTGAAACCCTGTTGAAGTGTATAAAGGAAGTACTGGAACTAAAGCAAAAGAATTAGAAGAAACGGTAATCTTCACCTAATAATTGATGTGAAGCTCGATTTAATAACGATAGTTAGAAAAAAGAAATTTTTAATTTTTGATTTATATGAAAATAATCTTTTCTCAGAATTTTTGAATTCATTTAATTATTATTGAAATAAATCAGAATTTTTTTATTAATTTTTCTGCATTCTTTGAAATGTTGTCTCATTAGGAATAAATTATTATGACGGCGAGAATGTACAGGCTGTATATAGCGCTATTTTCGGCGCTGTTTTCGATATTGCTGGTCAATTGTACGCAGACACTCAAACTACCGACAAAAAAGGCTGCGGATATACCTGCTGAAACAGATGCAGAAAAGCAATTGATAGACCGTGCTAAGCAGTATTTCAATGATAAGCACATAGATTCAGCTATTACCACATTCAAAAAAGTTTTAGAAATTAATCCGTTAAACATCCGTGCAAATTATTACCTTGCAAAATCCTACCTTAGAAAAGGTAACCATAACGATTGTTTCAAACATTGCCAGGCAGGGTTGGACTACGAAGGCGATTATTACCAACACTTTGCCGCCTGCTTAGGCGAGTGCTATATTGCCATGGACAGGGCAAGGTCGGCTATTTCGGTTTTAACACAGGCAGACAAACTATATCCAAATAATGATAAAACCTGCATTATTCATAAACAATAAAAATAATCTTATCAGCTATAAAATCCAATA
>DAINRZ010000567.1:0-2831 GCA_036741575.1 Kapaibacterium sp. (SeqCode) | reverse complement strand
ATCCCAGATTGTTTCTTCTTTGCTGGTTTCCACCCTGAAGTACCCCATATAGAGCTTAAAATCGTTGATAAGCCTTCGCTCTGTAGGTATCCTCAGGTCCATTGCTTTCAGGTAGGCGGAGTCCTGCTCTTTGGAATACTGCTCGTCGATAACAGGGCCCGGGCCGGTATCCCTGTTGTCGGTGGAATTGTCCATGATTACCGGCGAATTGCCTTGTTTAACCGAATCGGCCTCAGCGCCTTCAATTCTGTTTTTCTGCTGCGCAAACGCAGGTATGCATATAGCAAAGCCTGTTACAAATATGATTATGCCATGGATGGCCCTGCTGATTGTGTCCTTTTTACAAACCATTACAAATATTCTTTTTTCGCCTGATAAATATCATTTAAAGTCAATAGCTAACATAATAAAAAAAACCGGTACGGAAAAATACCATACCGGTTTGACGATTAATACGATTAAATAATATAATTTTAATCCATAGATTTAAACAAATCCTTGCGCTCATTCTCTGTTAGCATATCCACAAGGGTAATCGACGGTGCGGATATCTTAATGGCGGGCGAATTATCCCTGTTCCTGTCTCTATCCCTGTCTCTGGGAGGCCTTTGCCTCGAAGGCCTGAATTCTTCTTTTCCGCCTTCTGTATCATCGGCTCCGGCCGGGGCTAGAATCAGCGACTCATCATCGGCCACAATATCAGCCACTTTCACCTGTATCCGTTCTCCGGGCTGGTATGGAATTCTGTTGCCTTTTAAAACATTTCTCATTTTGCTGCGGGGCATAAATCCGTCGAGTTCTTCGCTGATTTCGATGATAGCGCCCTGGGGCATCACCTGGAGCACCAGTCCGTTGTATTCGCTGTCCACTGGGTATTTTTCGATAAGATTAGCCCAGGGATTGGGCGAAGTCCTTTTGTAGCTAAGGCTTATGGCTTCTTTTTCTCTGTTGACCGAAATAACTTCGCATTCAATTTCAGTACCCGGCTTCAATACATCGGCCGGCTTTTTCACTCTTTTTGTCCATGATATTTCCGAATTCCTCAGCAGGCCGTCGATACCGGGTTTTAATTCTATATAAGCTCCGAAATCTGTCAGGCGCCTGATAATGCCTTTATGGCGCGATCCGGCAGGGAATTCTGATTCGGCATTTTTCCAGGGCGATTCTTCGAGTTCTTTTCTGCTCAGGGCAATCCTGTTCTTCTCTCTGTCCACTTCTACGACGACAGCTTCCATCGTTTCGCCTTTGCGGGCAACGGCAGCAGGGCTTTCGACCCTGACCTGCGAGAGCCTGGATATATGAATAAGGCCTTCTACTCCGCCCAAATCGAGGAACACACCGAACGAAGGTATGGAAGATACTTTGCCGCTTACTTTATCGCCTACATGAATATTATTCCAGAATTCATCGAGCAGGAGGTTTTTGCGCGAAACGATTACCGCTCTGCGGCCTTCGCCGAGTTCCTGTAATTCGTGGACGTTGACACTTATGTTTTGGCCGATAGCATCGTTCAGTTCCTGGTCCGAAGGGCTTTTTCTGAGGCTAAAATGCGAGGAAGGCAGGAACAGCGGCAATTCTTTGTAAACCACCCTCATACCGCCGCGAATGCGGCTGACCACCTGCACTTCGAAACTGGCCCCGGCAGCCTGCATTTCTTTTATTTCATTGAATGCCTGCTCCATTTCGGGTGTCAGTGCTGCTTTTTCGGGAGATTCTTCTGCGGGCTTGGCCGATTCTGCCGCTTCGGCAGGCTCTTCTGCCGGTGCGCTGTCCTGAACTATCACTTCGGCCGTGTTCACGTCCGGTACCGTTTCCGTAACCATCTCTGCGGCAGGAGCCGTTTCTGCCGGGGGATTCTCTGTAGCAACCGCTTCCGGCTCTGCCGGCGCGGGGGTTGCTTCGGCCTGCAAGGCAGGCTCGCCCTGAATATTATCATTAACTTTTTCGTCAGCCGAAATGTTGTTTTCTTCTAAGTTCATAAGCACACCAGTAAAAAAAATAATAAAAACGCCATGTAAACGCTACTTAATCCATCATTATAAATGAATTAAATACAGTTGCTATAATTTAAATTTTCAAAAAAAACATAGAAAACAAAAATAACTATATTTCTTTACATAGCAATAAAATATTTGGGTTATGCCAAACACATTTTTAATATTTTTATAAAATCGGGTATGTTTTTCTTTTGCGTTAATTATATTATAACCGGATTTAAAGCCGAATTTAGTAATTTTGAATTTTTTCGGATTAAAGCAAGGCCAAAATGCCGTACCTTGGAGAAATCAGCGCCCTGAGCGCTGCAATAATATGGTCGTTTTCATCTTTCCTGTTCACATCGGCAGCAAAGAAAATCGGCGCAATGCAACTGAACATCAACAGGATGCTGTTTGCGGCTGCCTACCTGCTTGTTGTCATTGTAATTGCCGGTGTAGATATGAACCTCCGGCAGGACCAGGCGCTTTACCTGACCCTAAGCGGATTGTTCGGTTTGACGATAGGCGACACTTTCCTGTTCAGGGCATTCAAGGAAGTAGGGCCCCGAATCAGCACTCTGGTTATGTCCATAAATCCTGCCATTGCTGCATTCCTCGGCTGGATTGCCGCCGGCGAATCGCTTGATTTGCTCAGTATTACAGGCATCTCCGTTACTATCGGCGGCATTTCAATTGTGCTGCTCGAAAAGCCAAAGGGCGATTCGAAAGTGAAAATTACCGCAAAGGGCGTTGTTTCGGCTTTTATTGGCGCGGCAGGGCAGGCCGTGGGGCTGGTGTTTGCCAAAATGGCAAATAATATTGGCGACATAAACTTTTTGTCAGCCACTTTTTACA
>DAINRZ010000566.1:0-2832 GCA_036741575.1 Kapaibacterium sp. (SeqCode) | reverse complement strand
AAATATGGTTTATGTTGTACAAACTAATACTAAAGTCTTAGAAAGATGTATATTGATGACCACCGACCCTGGCGATCTTGTGCTGGACATAACCTGTGGGAGCGGTACAACTGCTTTTGTAGCCGAGCAATGGGGCAGGCGCTGGGTAACATGCGACACATCGAGGGTAGCCGTCAACCTTGCCAAGCAAAGGCTGATGACAGGTGTATTCGATTACTATGAGCTTGCCAGCGCCGACGAAGGAGTCGGCAGCGGCTTCAAATACAAAACGGTGCCCCATATCACCCTTAAATCGATAGCCAATAACGAGCCGCCGGGCCAGGAAACACTATACGACCAGCCGTTTATTGATAATAAAAGGATGCGCGTAACAGGCCCCTTTACGGTCGAGGCCGTACCTGCGCCGATTGCAAAGAGTTTCGAGGATTTTGAATCCGGCACGGGCGCTTCCGACGACTCGGTTGCCAGGTCGGGCGAAACTCTCAGGCAAAACGAATGGAAAGACGAACTGCTGCGGACGGGCATTCGCGGCAAGGGCGGCCAGAGAATTGAATTTACAAGGGTGGAACTGTTGCCTGCCACCAGATATATCCATGCCGAAGCCGAAACAAAAGAAGATACACCCAAAAGAGTCCTTGTTTCATTCGGGCAGGAATTTGCGCCGCTCGAGCAAAGGCAGGTGGAGCTTGCGCTCGAAGAAGCCGGCCACCTGAAACCAAAGGCAGATATTTTAGTATTTGCAGCTTTCGAATTCGACGCCGAAGCCTCGAAAGACATCGACGAAACAAACTGGCCGGGCCTTACGCTGCTGAAAGCTCAAATGAATGCAGATTTATTCACCGACGACCTGAAGAAAAAACGCTCGAGCAACGATAGTTTCTGGCTTATCGGCCAGCCCGACGTCAGGATAGTAAAATGTGAAGATAAAGAAAATATCGGTAAAATACAGGTAGAGGTTCTCGGCTTCGATTATTACAATACGATAAAAGGCACAGTGGAGAGCGGCGGCGGCAATAATATAGCTATGTGGATGCTCGATACCGATTACGACGGACGCAGCCTTTTTCCTTCGCAGGTATTCCTGCCAATGGCAGGCGACAAAGAAGGATGGTCGAAGCTTGCCAAAAACCTGAAAGCAGAAATAGACGAAGACCGGCTGGAAATGTTCAGGGGCACTGTTTCAATTCCTTTCGCACCCGGTAAGCAGATAGCCGTTAAGATTGTTGACGACAGGGGAATTGAAAGCATGAGGATAATCAGGCTATGAATTTAAATAATAAGCTTTCGAAAATTGATAAGTTAATTATTAATAATCCTTACTCCGAACCAAAAATCCATTGGGACTACGACCGTACAAACCGTACTTTTAGCATCAAGGATGGCAGGCGTCCTGCAGGTTATATCATTGCCTCGGGCAGCTCCAAATCTTTCGACGACCCGGGTGTTTTTGTCGAAATACCTTTGGTAAATCAAATACGGGGAAGGGTAAAAGAATGGAGAGAGAAGGGATATTTAGGCGTTAGCGGCGTCACAAGAAACTTGTTAGCGCACTGGAATAGCGCCGGCGAAAGGCATAACCGCTTTTTCTTTTGCCAGCTCGAGGCAATAGAGACATTAATATGGCTGACAGAAGCGGCGCCAGCCGATAAAGTAGGTATCGATATTCCCACGGACGGGGGCAATTTTGGCAGATGGTGCACAAAAATGGCTACCGGCACCGGCAAAACGGTTGTTATGGCAATGCTTATTGCTTGGCAGGTATTGAACAAAGCTGCCTATCCCCAGGACAAAAGGTTTTCAAAAAACATAATGCTTGTAGCGCCCGGATTAACGGTTAAAAAGAGGCTTTCCGTTTTGCAGCCTTCCGATGAAAAAAACTATTACCAGGCATTCAGTATAGTACCACCATCACTAATTGAGCAGCTTAGGCAGGCAAGGGTACTAATCCATAACTGGCATTCACTTGCATGGGAAAAAGAAGAACAGGTTAAAAAGAGAAAATCGGTGGACAAACGCGGGGCCAAAAGCCTGGAAGCATATACGCGTGAAATTCTTGGCGATATGCAAAATGCAAAAAACATCATAGTAATAAACGATGAGGCACATCATGCATGGCGTGTACCGTCCGAATCGAAATTAAAAGGAGTCAAAAAAGACGAGATAGAAGAATCGACAATATGGGTGGGCGGCTTAGATAAATTACACATTTCGAGGGGAATTCTACAATGTTTCGACTTTTCGGCAACTCCTTTTGCGCCTTCGGGTAAAAAATCAACAGAAGAAGCACTTTTCGACTGGATTGTAAGCGATTTTGGGTTATATGATGCAATAGAATCGGGCCTGGTGAAAACACCAAGGGTTGTAGTGAAAGACGACGGGCAATTGACAAAAGATTACAAATCGAGGCTTTACCATATTTATATGGACGATGAAGTAAGGGATGACCTGAACAGGAAAGCATCGGGGACAGAACCACTGCCCGACCTGATTGCCAACGCTTATTATTTGCTTGGCAAAGACTGGCTGGACGCAAAGAGCAAATGGCTAAAGGAAGGCCACCTTGTTCCGCCTGTAATGATTACAGTGGCAAACAGGACCGAAACTGCTGCAAGGATTGAGCATGCTTTTAAAACAAAGTCCCTGTTATTAAATATTAATAATGAAAAATATAATATCGACGACTTACTCGATTCAGACAAAATCCTGCATATCGACAGCGAAGTACTAAAAAAAGCAGAGGCAGCCGAAAATGGGTTTAGTTCCGATAAAAATATAAATTCAAATAATAATGACAATGGCGATAGTGAAGATGTAAACACAAACGCAAAAATA
>DAINRZ010000565.1:0-2835 GCA_036741575.1 Kapaibacterium sp. (SeqCode) | reverse complement strand
TATCTTGTCGCAGGACATTTGCTTTCTGTCAATCATAACTATAAGAAGATTTAGATTGATTGCTATAGCCTTGAACGTAATAGAGAATTTGAGAAACTGAAAAACGAGATTCATATATATTCTGAACACTTAAGACGTGTATATGACCATATTGAACAGGAACCCTTAAGCAATAGTGATGGAGGCTTATACAATTATGCCATTAGAAATGAAGAGAATATCTTCATAAGAGAACAGAAAAGAGAGGAACTAACTACACTATTAAAGTATATAGATACCCAGATAAATATAGCAAAAGGGGAAATAGAGCTTGGAAGTCTAACTAATGTTGATATAATTGGGCCATCGAATGCAAGTGGATTGTTCGAAGTTAAAGAAGGTAAAATAAAGATACTCGGTAAAAAGACTGATTTTTATCAATTATTATGTAGAGTTGGCTTAAAACATGGGATACAGGGCAGCACTGCTGTTATGAACCA
This sequence comes from Kapaibacterium sp. (SeqCode), assembly GCA_036741575.1. Lineage (GTDB taxonomy): Bacteria > Bacteroidota > Ignavibacteria > Kapaibacteriales > UBA2268 > DAINRZ01. Next base: position 2,356 of record DAINRZ010000565.1, on the reverse strand, counting down.
TTTTAAGAATGAATTTAAAAATAAATTTCATCAAGATGTGAATTGGGGTTCAATGAACACATCTATATGCGGGGAAATTAATAAGGAAAAATGTAATAATGATAAATTATTAAAACATCCTCAATTTCAAGAGCTATATAATTTTTTTTATGGCAATGATAATTAATAATTTTTAAAATTACTATAAGGAGTACAAGAATTAGCATTGGCAGTACTTTGTGATAGTAATTTTTTTTAGTAATACTTTTTACTATTATTACTATATTCATTTGTAACCAAAATATATTTATTATAAAATATGAAGGTTGCAAAATGTTGCTACAAATTGAACAAATCGATAAAACCGAGCTGCAAAGCCTCATTGCAGAAAGTATCAATACTGCTTTACTGAACTTCACTCCACCGTCGCCGAAAACAGACGAAAAACTCCTTAACACCCGTGAAGCCAGCGAAATATTAAAAGTGTCGGAATTAACAGTATTTAACTGGCGAACATCCGGGAAATTACCTTCAATGAAAATGGGAGGGCGGTACTATTATAAGTATTCTGATATACTGAATGCAATGGCAGGGAGGCAATAATGGCTAAAGCATGGACTAATAACAAATGGTTTATCGAATGGGACGGCCCTCAGACGGGATACCGTTACCGGCTAACTGTCCAGCCGTCAGATACAACAACAATTAATCCAGTAGAAGTCCAATTGCCTGACGATTGCCTCCTGGATTTCGAATACCAGTGGGAATATGATAAATATCCAATCGGCATGCCGGCGGCGCCTTCACTCGATTTGACATTCAGGATCGACAAATGCACCGCTGAATTTGCAAAAGCAATAATTGACGATCCATTTGCAGAGCATACCGTTAATTTAGAATCTTATTATAATTTCGATATTACCTGCGGCAATGTCTTTGAACTATGGGTAGCCTACGACAAAGTAAATTTCAATAAGATATTTATCGGAGTTCAGCAGGTTGGCAAAGAAAATACTTTCAGCTATGACGATATGACGGCCAAAATTGAAGTTATGGAGATAGGTTATTTCATGCTTTCAAATATTCCTACCGATATTTTTGATTATGTTTTAATGAATAATGACACCCTGGTTCATCAATCTGATGGATATCATGATTGGTGGTATAAGTTCGGGGCAAATAATTTTAATATAAATAGTATGTCATTTAAAGGTCGAGCAAATAATTATAAATTCTGGTTTTTCCCAACTTATCTGATTTTCGCTCATATAGATTATGTTACTAAGTTAATTACAAATCGTCTGTATCGTGTATCCTGGTACTGGGATACCGTCGATTATTCTAATTACAATATCACGGCAGCATACAATCTGCTGGGATGCTATTACAAGCAGAATTACACCGGAGACGGATCCCTCGGCGCAAATCTCGATTACGATAAAATTTACAGTCTTATCTTTTTCACAAGCAAAACCGATACAGCCGATTGGTACGATGCATTATATGAACAAACAAGCTCTACCGGCTACGGAGTTCTTGGCCTCCCTTATGCTATCAAAAAAGAATATAAAAGCTGTTGGGATTTAATGCGGGATATCACAGCCGAGCATGTGAAATATGCTTTTACCGCTTATGATCATGACGAAACACCCGTCACCATTGCCAGGTTTACAATAAGAAATATTTATACTGATGATTACATAGATATATCTGAAAAAATACTCATCGATGTACAGCTTGAGAGATACGAAGTCCTGCAGAATGCCGCCGCCGTTTCTATCGATAAAGTTGAAAATACTATCGATAAAATTACAGCCTCGAATAAAAAAGCAAAAAACGACAAATCATATTCTGTAAATGTTATCTTGCAAAATGTTCCATTTGCCGGCGCCGGGAACCGTAACAAAAGCGTTGACGGTAATGGCGACACCATTGGGCAATACAGCTATACTACAAGGGTAAATAATACAGAACTATTTTATTATTCTAATATACAAGGTATTTATGATTTCGATAGTTTTGATATGTATCGTGTACACGAAAAGTGCATATTCCCTATCCATTCTACTGTTGATTCCGATGACATTACCACTATTCCTGATATTAACCTTGTTTCGCCTACTTCCGGCAATCCCTTTACCCCTAATATTTACAATGCACCGGATTATTACCCTAAAGACGCCGACGGAGGTAAAGGCACGGGCAATATTGCCAGGCAATTAGTTGGAATTTATTCGGGGAAATTAAAAATTTTAGCAGAAACAATATTGGAATTATTCAGCGATAAAACGCAAAGCCTGTTAACGGCTCGCTGCCGCCTGAATGACATGGCAACTTCGGCTACAACTAATAATGTTTTTGAGCCTACTCACGAACT
>DAINRZ010000564.1:0-2835 GCA_036741575.1 Kapaibacterium sp. (SeqCode) | reverse complement strand
GGTATTGCCGCTTCCGTTTGTAAATACGTTACCGAAAGCTGCTGTTTTCAGCCAATCGGCTGTTACTGTTGCTGTAGGATTGGTACTGCTGCCAAAATAGAAGAATTTATTATCTTTTATCCCATAGAAGTCATTGTACCTGACTAATACAGAGTCGTTTTCTGCTGCCCTTACGGTATTGTTGTTCGTAAGTTCCAATCCGCCCGGATAACCGAATATTACCGAGTTGGCAAGACCCATGCGCGAATTGCGGCGTATCTGCGCTGCTGTCAGGTAGCGCGAGTGGAAAGTATTGGCGCCTGTACCCTTTACCCAGGATGTGTCCTGCATAGGGCCGATTACCGTCATATTTGTAAACAGGGGATTAGTATAAGGCTGCTTCTCGGAGGCACTGGCGTCGTTATCGCTTTCGAAAGCCTCGCTGTTCGATATGTCGGCTACGTCGGTAAGCCTTTTGCTGATACCAAACTGCACTATACCATTGTATCCGTTGTCCGTATCAAAATCGTCATCTATTCCATTATATGCTATAAGGTGTTTGCAGTTCACAGTGCCGCCAAACCATTCAAAACTGTCGTCGTTAGCATATGAAACCTGCACGTGGTCTATTACTGTCCCCGCACCGACTGCGCCGAGCGTCAGGCCATTCAATTCGTTGTCGGGGGACTCAGCTATGCCTGCAAATTCAATCCTGACATACCTTAATATACCGCTGTTGTCGTTCGGGTCGCTGCCGCCGTACCAACCGTTAACTTTTGTGCTGGCATCGTCGGCAATACCGCCTTCTATTGGAGCTTCGCCAAGGTTTGTCGGCGCTTTGCCCATAATCAGTAGGCCGCCCCAGTCTCCGCGTTCGCGGCTGCCTGCCACAACGCCGCTGGTAAATACTATCGGTTTTTGTGCCGTGCCGTCTGCTATTATCTTGCCGCCGCGGTTAATGCAGAGAGCCGATGTGGCCCCTACTTCGCCCAGGATAACTGTTCCCGGTTCAATTGTCAGTGTAGCGCCGTTTGCCACAAATACCACGCCCTTCAATCCCCAGATTTTGTCGGATGTAAGAGTTTTATTTGTTGTTATTGTGCCCTGTAATGTTTCGTCCACTACAGCCGGAGTTGGCACTTCAATCGTTAATGGCCCCACTGTGCCGTTGGTTGTATTGTCGTTTTTATCTTCAATTTTTAGCCAAAGAGTGGATTTATTTGGGAATGTAAGGTTTACAGACCCAATAGCAATATTAGGCTTCGAACTGTCTTTAAGTTCGGTTTTACCTTTAGGAAGCGGCAGGACGTTCCATGGGCCGCTTTGCGATTCGCTCCAGTAGAATTTCAATACTCGGTTGTAAGTACCGGCTGTATCCCAGCTAACAGCAATAGTTTTCCCATAGCGGATTTTATCGTTAGCTTTAGGGGATTTAATAGTTATCTGCCCCGATTGCAATTCCACCTGCATAAAGAGGAATGCTAAGGCAAAGAACATTAGAAAGTGAGAAATTTTCATAATAATTACCTGATAATTAATAAAATAACCTTTTATAACTATTTCAATTTATAACTAATACCAACCGAAACATCGCGCCCGGTGTAATTCGTAGCAACCTTGTGGCCCCCTTGCTCCCATATTAGTTTTTCATTCAACAAATCCTTTGCAGAAATACTGATTTCAAACGACTCGGCAATCGATTGAGTTAATGAAAAATCGAGTGTATTCTTGGGTAACTCATAAACATGCGGGTCGGAGAACTGATATCTGGTCAGGTCGCCCACCTGGACAATCCTCTTGCCGTATGTATTAAAGCTTAGATTCATTGATGTACCCCATTCAGGCTCCGAAAAGAATAATCCCAGATTAAGCGAATACGGCGACTGCCCGCACATGCTCCTGGTATCTGTTATATTTGTTTGAGTTACTGTGATCTCAGAATTAATAATGGAAAAATTAGCACTAAGTGAGAAATACTTTAAAAAATCACTTATAAACTGAAGGTTTTTCCTGGCTTCTATCTCCACCCCGTAGTTGAATGCTTCGCCCTGAGCATTGGCATACGAACGAAATATTTCGCTCGATGCCGGCAGGATAGTTTCCTCGATTGCATTATGGAATATTTTATAAAATAAACCGACAGAAATAACCTCTCCGGGATTCGGAAAAGTTTCCCAACGCAAATCGAAATTCTGAATTAGAGCCCTTTTTAGTTCGGGATTGCCTTTGACGCTTACCTGAGTTTTGAAATCATAAAAAGTAAAAGGAGCATATTCTCTGAGTGAAGGCCTTGTCAATGACTGCGACAATGAAATCCTGATATTAGATTTTTCATTATATTGATATACAAGATTTAAAGCAGGAAGGAAGTCGAGGTATTCGTTGTCCACAAAACTGGAGTCGCCGCCATCAGATGCCACAGGGTAATAGCTGCCAAGTTTTTGGTTGCTGTTTTCCACTCTCACGCCGCCAATCAGCCTAAGCCTGTTGCCGAATAATTCGAGGGAGTAATCTGCCATTGCGTAAGCTGCCACAACGTTTTCTTCTGCTTTATAAGAGTCGCGTTCCTGAGTATCTTCCGAAATACCGAATCCGTGAATATTAAAATTAACAGGATTAAATAATTCTACAGGACCAGATTCTCTGTCGAGCAAAGCAAGGATGTTGTCATCAGTCCAGTTTTCCAAATCGAATTGGAATTCAGGATCGTAATAGTTTTTAGCAACCGATTCACTTGTTACTATTGTAAAAGACCTAACCAGGAAATCCCTGTGTTTTTTTTCGTAAAGCCCTCCAAATTTAATTTTAATTTCATTGAAAGGAAGGTTAAAATTTATCCCGCCAGAATAAGCGTCT
>DAINRZ010000563.1:0-2836 GCA_036741575.1 Kapaibacterium sp. (SeqCode) | reverse complement strand
GCCCTCGACCAATAAATATAAACCGGTGCGGCAAGGAATAAAGCCATAAACTGAAGCGCTCTGCCGGAATCTTTCAGCAGCAATGATGCGGTAAGGTAAACCGGGACAAGGCTCAGCAAGAAGAATAATATGCTGACTATCCTGCCGGATTGGTCTAGGCTTATACCAAAATCCATATTGTAAAGCAAGGCCACCGCTGACTGGTAAACAGGAAATTCTAGCGGGATAGACCATGGCTCGCCCATAACCGGAGTCTCGTAATCTGCGGCAAATCCGCTCTCTGCGATGTAATATGTGCTGATAGCGGTCTGAGACTGGCGGAAAGAATGGTATTCGCCAACGGTATTGCCGATGCCTATAAATAAAAAATAGACATTGAGCGCCAATGCCATCAGGAAAGTAAGCCTGTTATTGCGGCTGAAACCGGCCATAAATCCAATCTTTAATCCCACATTGTGGGTTTTATTACTCGAAGTTTACTTCGATAAACAGTTTATTCTTAAATGATACCCCGAAGCTTGCTTCGGGAATATTATTTATACATCATTCAAAATTATGAAAAATTACGTTACATCTGACTAATCTGATATTGAAAAAATAACCGGGGAATTCGTAAATAAGGATAATAAGCATTATTTACAAAGCGCGAAATTCGGTGAATCCGGCTCTAATGCTCAGATTTTCCAAGCATTTGGGAATTTTGTTTAATTTGGTATGTAAAACCGTTGCCAAGGAGAATATTTTTGAGAAGCATAATAAAGAATTCTTTAATTTGGGGTTTTATATTGTCCATAGCAACAATTTCGAAATGCGATTCAAAAATTTATTGGGCTAATGTGGCAGAAAGCTTGGAAATAAAACCATTGGGCACAAAAGAGGTAACAGTTGTTTCCCTGCCGGCCAGGCAAAAGCCAGCCTCCGGAAACGCTGTGTTATTCAAGATTTATAAGGGAATGAATTACACTCCTGCACCACCACAAAAAGGAAATTACCCCGGTTGGGAGAGAATAGCCGTGAACGGAAGTTTTTACTGGATCCCTGCAGGTTCAGGTTCGGACAGTACAATAAAAGATTCTCCCTATGATTTGCCTTATAAGCTGCACATCGACAAAACTGCCCGGAAACTCAGGCTGATGAAGAATACGCTTTCCGGCTGGAAGGTTGTACGAAAATACAGAATTGCCCTGGGCAAGAAGAGCGATATCCGCCCCAAGAAACGCGAAGGCGACTGCCGGACGCCAACCGGCGCATATTATATATGCAAGATTAACCCGGCAAGCGCCTATGGCGAAGATCCTGTTACAGGTGAACCGCTGGCATCTCTTATGATTAGTTACCCGAATCAGTTCGATGCATGGGATGCTTTGCAAAACGGCAGAATAGATATTAAAACCTATAACTCGGTGTGCGAAGCAATCGGCGCAGGGAAAATTCCGCCACAGGATACCCCGCTTGGCAGCTATTTAATGATACACGGGGGCGGAAGCGATGAAGACTGGACACTCGGATGCATTGCCCTCGACGACAAAGACATGAAAGACCTGCTGAAATATGCGAAAACCGGAATGATAGTAGAAATAAAGGAGTAAAAAATAACCTTTGTTACTCCAGCAAAAAACATTCAGGTTTATATTGCATGATTTTATTAAAAAAAAGTAATTTTATTCGTATATAGATTATGCCGATAAAGTATTAGTTCGGTAAAAGATTACTAACAATATAGGCGCAGATTATTATGAAGAAAAAAATTACTCTCGCTCTCTTAATAATGGCAATAACAGGCATAGAATTACCTGCCCAGTTTCCGGTAAACATCAGTATCAATTCTAAGGGTACGCTTTCGGCCACCCCCTCCACCAAAACGAACGCCGTTTATAGAATTACCGTCGAGGGGACATATTCTATGTGGCCTCAATAAAGCGATTGCCATGGTGTGGATGGAGCTTACGTCTATGATGTGCCCCAGGAGGAAATCGATAACTTTCGCTGGCCGCCCGAGAAAATTTTCGGCATACCTTTCGTTGAGCTGCCGCATTGGGTGGGCGACCCTCAAAGCTATTCCTTCCCGCCCAAAGAGTTGGGTTTTACACCACTTTTCGAGATGAGTTTCATTAAGAATACAGGCTTGCGTATCGATGGTATCCCACTGCCGAATACTGGTTTCGACAAAACCAGCCATAAATACACTATAGAAATGCCCGGAACAGGCAAACCGTTTGTGTTCCAGATTCTTGATTCAAATTTTAATATAAGCCAGCAAAAGACATTGCCCCGCTATGACGACAATTGCGGCTTCCTGCTGGCAACCGTAGAAGAAATTATTACCGATACTGCTTACAAAATGAAAATTTGTAATGAAGAAATGGTGAACCAAGGCGGAAAAGACTATCTGGTAATTAGCCTGAAACTATATGACGGCAGAAATGCCGACGAAAGCAGAAACCTTATCGAAGATATCGACTCGCTGGCCATTAAAATCGGGGATAAGTATTATTATTCTACAACTTATAAATGCACAGGCGGACGTAAGCCGATTAATGCATTCTTTATGCTCGATAATTCGGGCAGCATGCTGGCCGGCCCACGTAGAACCGATACAATCCAGAGAATTGACGCCGCTCTTGAATATATTAAAACACTTGTCAATTCGGGAACACTAATCGATGTGGATTCAGTTTCGCTATCGGCTTTCAGGGATAATCCCCAAACATTGAGCAGTTGGAATACCCTGGCATACACAAGAACAAACCTGAATGCAATACTTTATAATATTAAAGCGGGATGGAAAACAGGACTCGAAGCCGCACTTGGCGAAGCAATAAACAGTTTTCCGGCG
>DAINRZ010000562.1:0-2838 GCA_036741575.1 Kapaibacterium sp. (SeqCode) | reverse complement strand
TATATATTTCAACGACTTACAGCTCATTTTTGAAAATGTGCGGAAAACAGGAAAAGAATTTCTGCCTGCCTGAATTTCTCCCGAAAACAACTCTGAAATCAGCCTTCCTTCCAAATCAAAAACTTTTACGGCGCCTTGGGTGTTCTTGTCCGAATAAGCTTCTACAGTTATTATATCGCGGAATGGCGCCGGTGATACGCTCAAATTTAGTTCCGGCGTTATTATAATCTTGCCGGCCGGTACCCCGGTTTTTATTTCATCAATCCTGAAATCCCATATCCCTCTGCCGTATGTCCCGAACCGCGCTATTCGTTTGGAAGGTACATACTCGACGCTCCAGTAAAGCTGATCGGGCCCTGCAATGCCCGATAGGCCGTACCAAACGGAATCTTCAGCAATATACACATAAGGCCCTGCTTCTGTTGCGGCAAAAAGCAGCCTTTCGTCGTCGGCCATTGCCAGCCCGTAAACAAGTGTATTCGGCAAACCGCTGTCGGCTGGGATGAATGTCCTTCCGTTGTCCTCCGACATGAAAACCGAATGGTTATTGTACCCCGACCCGGCAATAAATAACTTCCCCGGCTGTAAAACCGATGGAAGAATACACGAACCGTAGAAGTAGTGGCCGTGCGGAGCTGCAAACTCTTTGTTTTTATCCCAGGTTGCCCCTCGGTCGGTTGATAAAAAGAAAAATCCGTTATTTGTCAGAGCATACAGATAATCGTTATTTTGGGGCGAAATACCGATTGTTGAAAGCCTGCCGCCATTTGATGCTTTACTGAAATCGTATTCGTATATTGAATGAGAGACATAATTCGATTCCAGTTTTAGTTTCCACAAGAAAGAGCCGTTGTCGCCGCCGGCGGCTATATATGCCGATTTTGGGTCATCTGGCAAAGCCACGATATGAGGCATCCACATCCAGTTGTTTTCCTTGAACTGCCATGAATTCATAATAAATTCCCCAGTAGCGTTTGTATATACCATTGCGAATCCGGGATAAACACACCAAAGCGTATAGCCACCGTCGCTGCTTGTCAGGTGTCCGTAGTCGCCCGATATTGTCTGGGTGAATCCAAGGGCACGCCCGCTGTCGCTTGTGCAGCGCTGAAATCCCTGATCCTGGCTGCCTGCAAAGACCACTTCGGGCTTCAGTTCGCTTGTCAGGACATCATAATACTGGGATACATTCAGGCTGGCCAGCGACAAATTCCTGACAGAAGTCAGGTAATCGTCCGAAATATAAAGCCCCCCGTCAGTAGAAATCAGGTAGATTTCTTCCTCATCCTGAGTCCGGAATATATCTATGGATGGAATGTCAGCATGCAGTTTCTTTTCGGGATTGCCGTAATATTCCCCCCATCCGTTCATTTTTTTCCATGAAATACCGGCATTTTGAGAGTAATACAGTTCCACGCCGCCATAAAACATCAGGCTTTCGTCGTATGTCGATACCCTAAAGCTGTTTGAAGTAAACGGGCCGAAATCCAGCTCTCCTTTTTTAGTCCAGGTTTTACCCATATCGTCCGAAATAAAGAAATGCTCGGATGGTTTGCCGCCTGTCCTCATAACCAGATGTAAATATTTGCCGTTATCGTTGAAGCTACCCTGCAGCATAAAAGTCACCTGTGAAAGGCTGCCTCCGGGCGGAGTGAAGCTGCATTCATTATATTTTGACATTATGCCTTCAGAATCTATCGTAAAAAGGGTATCCTCATGAATCAGGTACCCTTCGGGCCCGCCATATCTTGGCGCCCACATATCTAACCTGTTTTCGTAGGCTCCGTAGTTCATTATTTTCGCGAAATTTTTACCTTTGTCATTGGATTTATATAATACCGAAACAGAGCGCCAGTTTTGGTAATCCCATTCATTCGAAATAACATATATCGTGTTATTTTCATCATTTAATACGATGGCCCTGCGGATTTCGCCCCAATTTTTAATATTTTCCATTCCTTTTGCCGCTGCCCATGTGGCGCCGTCATCATCGGAATACAACACATTTTTCGTTTCGGCAACGATTATTCTTCTCATTGACTCTTTGGAATTGATATTTAGTATCCTGATAAGCGAGCCGTGGAACTTACGGCTGTCATTCAGGCAGTACCAGTCATTGCCTTTCAAATGGCCTTTCCAGATATTGCCGCCTGCAGAAATCAGGTAAATAATTTCCCTTTCGAAATCAATATCTGCCGTCATTACTCTGCCGGCCTGGTTGTTGCTGCCCTTTTCAATCCATTCCCCCGTTATTTTGCCGCCTGCAATAATTTCTTTAGTTCCCAAAGCCTTATCATTTGCTTTATTGTGCCCTGACATTGTTTGATTTATTTCCCTTTGGCCAATCCTCGAAAGCCTTGTTTGCTCCTCAATTAATCGCCAGTCCACACCTAATTCGCATCTGTGCATATCTCTAAACCATTCCTCACGTTTTTTCTGATGTTCGGGGTCACCTTCGCGAATCAAAGTGTTATATTCACCGGCAAACAATCCTGCACTGGAAACAGTGAACAATACGGCACCAATAGCAAATCCTATCCATTTTTCAATCATTTTTATGCTTTTCAATCAATTACACCTTACCAAAATATAAAATTACGCAAATTACGCGATATTTTTACTTTTCGGTTACAATGGTTTCTTCGTGTTTGATTCAGGTATGACGTCTTAACTTATTTATATCAAAACCATATTAGAATCGCCTAACATATAATTTAGCTGTTTTATCTATAAATCCGAAACCGGTAATTTCCGGTAATCCTTAACAGTAAGTATCAAAAAGAGTTACCAACCGCTTCAGGGATTGAACAAATATACCACTTGAATCAACCCTTCGGT
>DAINRZ010000561.1:0-2841 GCA_036741575.1 Kapaibacterium sp. (SeqCode) | reverse complement strand
GGAATATCGCAGCAGGAGCGGAGTGTCATCCCCCTGCCCCCTTCTAAGGGGGACTACGACGGCATTTTAGAAATTACAAATTACGAAAATGAAATTTCGAATTTTAAGAAAATATCGAACATCGATCAAAGAATAATGAACATCGAAGGAAAGAAAAATAGAATCAGGATGGATTACCGCCTGCGCGGTAATGTCAGAGGCTTTGGCATTTATTGTAGTTCGAACGTCCCGCTTGAAGGCAGAAACCACCCCGGGAAAAAGTTTACCGGAATTTTACCGAAATCGCGATTTTTCGGGCAAAAATGGCTAAATAATATGTTAGGCGAGGCTAAAGAATAATAACTTTAATTACATAACTAATATTATTGAGAATGAGGATTATGAGTAATAAAGACGGAGTATTTAGAAAAGACTGTGATAATAGAAATTCTATGTTGGTTTCAATTTAGTTTCATGAGTATATTTCATTAAAATGAGCTAATTTTGCAGGATTTGAAATTAATAATAAGCATTGATGGACTTATACTATACTATAGAAAGCCCTGTAAGGGCAGAGATCAGGGTGAAGGCATCAAGGTTCATTGCCAGCGCGGCTGCTGCCGACACCAAGGATGGAGCTATGGATTTCCTGCGTCGTGTGAGGGCGGAGTTCCACGACGCCACCCACAACTGCTATGCTTATTCAATGGGCCCCGATGGGCTCGAGTTCAGGTATTCGGACGACGGCGAGCCTGCAGGCACTGCGGGAAAGCCCATTTTGTTCGAACTGAAAAAGTATAATTTCAATGATGCAGTTTGTGTTGTCACGCGCTTTTACGGGGGTACCAAACTCGGAGTCGGAGGCCTGGCAAGAGCTTACGCCCAATCGGCTGAAGAGGCTTTGAAGCTGGCTTTGCCAAAGCCAGTTTACAGGACAGTCCCGATTAGTGTTTTCTGCACTTACGAGGATATATCGGCCATAAAAAGGTTATTAAGCGAAAATGCAGTATCTTACATTGAGGACTACCGGGATGCGATTGAGATTGAGGCTCTGTTGCCGGTATCAAAGGCCGATTCGTTTATAAAGTCAGTAGTGAACAACACAGCCGGCAGGGCCGGTGCAGTATTAAAGAAATAAAAACTGAAAAGGAGTTATTGATGGAAATAATTACTTCGATAAATGCAATGCAGGAACTGTCGCGCAAGATAGCAATGAACGGCAGGAAGCTTGCATTCGTACCTACAATGGGTTACCTGCACGAAGGCCATGCCGGATTAATCAGGGCCGCAAAGGATTATGGTGACATCGTAGCAGCCTCTATCTTTGTCAATCCCGTACAGTTTGGCCCAAACGAGGACTACGAGAAATATCCGCGCGATTTCGAAAGGGACAGGAAAATTGCGGAAGCGGCCGGATGCAATGTCCTGTTCTATCCAGATGTAAAAGAGATGTATCCGGGCGGATTTAGCACTATGATAAGTATTTCGGGAGTGACAAAGAAATTCGAAGGAGCCTCCAGGCCGGGTCATTTCTCCGGTGTAGCCACAGTTGTTGCAAAATTATTTAATATAGTGATGCCCTATTATGCTCTTTTCGGCCAGAAAGACTACCAGCAGACTCTTGTAATAAAGCAGCTTGTGGCCGACCTGAATATGGGCGTTAAAGTAGTAGTAGTGCCTACGGTGCGCGAAAGCGACGGCCTTGCCATGAGTTCGCGAAACAGCTACCTGACCCCGAAAGAACGGGCAGAAGCTACGCTGATTTATAAATCTCTTGAAAAAGCTGTACGTGAGATAGAAGCCGGCGAGCGAAAGCGTAAAATTATTAATGCAATAATACTAAGCAGTTTGCGCAGCAATCATGACTTCAAGGTTGACTACTGCTTGTCCGCAGATGCCGAATCACTCGATGAGCCCGAGGAGTTTATCCCAGGGCAAAGGATAGTACTGCTGGTAGCGGCATATCTGGGGAAAACAAGGCTTATAGACAATATGACTGTATCGATCCCCTCGGCGATAGCGGGCAATCCTGGAGGATTTGTACCGGTAGTTTGAGTTTTTGGGGTATTCAGTTTATAAGTGGTGAATTTATTGTTATCATTGTAATTCATAGTAATAATCAAATAGCGACAAAAGGGTTGATATGAGCGTCATTTTCTAAGATATTATTCGATTCTTGATATTTTGCCGGACAATTGGTAATTTTATACTTTTACAGATAAAGAATATGCAAAAGGCTAATATGAAAAGAAATGCAGTAATTTTAATTGGAATTATAATTTTGCTTGGGTGCAGCTCTGACGACGGCATCGTACTGCCGCCGGATTTGTATCCACCAGTAGTATCGGGTATCTGGCGTACATACGAGGATGGTACTGTCAAAGGACAAATCGGCAATCCAAAAGACAAAAGGAAAGGCGAATTAATAACATGTTATTATATATACCCTAATCCTTCTGTGTCTTTTTTTGGGATTAGATTGAAAATGCAAAAGGCAAGCCAGGTGAGAATATGGATTTCTCCGGCTAATTATTCGGATGAGCTGCTTGCGGATATTACAGGTATGGCAATTACTATGGTTCCAAATTATGCAAAAAGCGTAATGTGTTTTTCCGGCTTCTTGAAACTGGTGAAAATGCTTTAAGTTTTGATTTAAATAAGATTTATAAGAATAATGAGCTTAGCAGTTTCTACAGGGTGTATATTGCTACAGATGACGAGCTGCTTTGGACTGACTTAATGATATATAAAAAATAGGAGAAATCAATGATTAAGAAAATGACATTTATTGTCGTGTTGTTCCTGTCTTTTGCTTCGGCCACCGCTAAAGACGATTCCAAGACTATTGCCCTTGTGGCTTCG
>DAINRZ010000560.1:0-2850 GCA_036741575.1 Kapaibacterium sp. (SeqCode) | reverse complement strand
ATGACGATACATTATTGGTATTGGAATGGGGCGGCGTTTCCTTGCCGGGCGAGTTTCATAATAATCAGGGTGTAACGAGAATAAACCACACAGGCAATTCGCAACAGGTAGCAATCACTTTTCCTGATAATTGCATCCTTGCAATCGACGGTATTTTGATATCGGACCAGCCTGACAAAAGCCATTTTGTATATACGCCCACAAGCAGCACATTCAGTAAAATACTGATGGAAGGGTGGCTGCAGGATGTGGAAATATTCGGCAACCTGAGAATAGGCGACCTGACCGTGCTTTCCACTACAGATGATTTATCCGGCTGCGTGGGCCTGGGTAACGGACCCTATATCAGCGAGATTTACGGCAAAGTAACGCTGAAAGACCGCGCAATGCTCTACTCATGGGGCACGAGCAGGTTCAAGCCCGGCTCTTATATCGATATGCAGGGCACGAAAGACATAATTCTAAACGGCGGCTCGAAAACTTTCCTGGAATATGGCACGACAATAACAGGGCTGCCCGGCAGAAAAATCGTAGTAAAAAGCGGCGCCGAGCTTAATATCGAAGCAAAAGCAAAAGTTGACCTGCTGTGCGAAGTGCTTGTAGAGAGCGGCGGCATACTAAGGATTAACGGCGATGCCGTAGTACGCGCCAGCAAACTTACAATCGAGAAAAACGCCCAACTTATGATGTTAGATGGCAGCGTGCTTGCCCTGAACGACCCCGAGCAGTTTTGGGACGGAAAGTTGACTCTGCAGGGAACATCTGCTAAACGAGTGCAAATATTAGGTATGCTCAAAGAAACATGCCTGCCTATCGATGACCCGGATTATACGAAATTCGATTACGTTTATACTGCTCCTACTATTTATATGAAAGGCTCGTGCCCGGATGCAGAAAAATCTTTATTGACAACAAATTATGTAACATTCAAGAATATTAGTATTGAAACCCACGACTTTCCGATACAGGCAATAACGAATTGCAGATTTCTTTCGAACACGCGCTTAACCAATCCTTACCTGAATTTCAAATCTTTGCTCTCCGTTTACTATAACAATTGCCAGACATGCAATGTGCCGACTATAAAGAATTTCACTATGACCGGAACTACGTTCGAGGATGAAGCCGGATACGAACCGCACCCCAGCGACCCCGACAATTGGAACAGAAGGATTTACAGGACAGGCGGCCTGGTGATTACCGGGCTGGAAAATGTCAATATTAATTCCTGCTTTTTCGAGGGCCTGGAATACGGTGTGGCTACCTACGATTGCGACAATGTGAAAATCGAGAACTCAGATTTCAGGTTTTCGGGCATTGGCGATTACGATTTTGGCTCTACCACCACATTGTGCAATAACGACTACCTCGAAGTGCAGTATGGCAGCGTGCGCGACCATTCGTTAATCGGCAAAGCATTCGATAACCATTATTGGTTCAGCAGGATAGGTTTCGCGGTGGTGGCAAGCACACAGCAGAGGTTTAGGGGTAATCATTTCCAGGAATATTTCATAGGTATCCGCTCTTCGTGCTCCGGTATTGTAATGAACACTTATTACGATTATCCCAATACCTGGATTTACGGCCATAACCTGTTTGAAATAAGCCCGTTCTCGGCAGCGCCAGATTATTTATTGGGATACGGCAATAGATTTATTTCAAAAAATTGCGAAGCGCCAATAACAGCCGATATAGACCTAGTTAAGCCATGCTGCAGCCTTTTAATGCAGGGCGGCCACAACGGGATGGCAGAGCATACATGGTTCCATATCAGGTACGAAGGGCCGGGCGCTTTCCCGACTATAATTAATGTATCCAACAATTCATTTCCACCTAACAGTTGGCCAGTGACATATCAGGTGAATACAACGCACACGCCTAACACACTTGGCCCGGCGCAGTATACTAATTCCTCGGCTTATTGCGGAGATTATAGTGAAGGCCCGCTAAAAGCAGATACTACCAACGACGGCAGCGAAAACAACAACAGCCTGGCCATGTTAATTAAAACCCTCGGCGAGGGCGATTCGAAAAACCTGCTCTATTCTTATAATTCTGCGCTTCGGAGCAGCCAGCCGGGCAATAAACTAATGGTAATCGACAGTTTACTTAGCGCAATACCCGTTAGCGGCAAAGAGGATTTCTCCGATAACCTGAATATAATAAAGGCAGATTTGGCTTACAGGCTTGGCGACAAAGAAAAATCCCTGAAACTGCTGCGGGATGTGGAAGACGGCAGCGGCAGCATACTCAGGCTGAAAGCAGGAGAAGACACTCAGGGCGCCACCGCCTCGGGCCTGCTGGGATTTGTGTCGGCGGCAGTTGACGTGAAATGTAATGATGCACAAACGGCAGTGGACGAAGCAATAACCGGCTTGGAATTGAATCTGGAGCAGAACAGGCCAAATCCTTTTTCTAATTTTACCGATATAGGATTTACATTATCCGCACAATCAACCGTTACACTCGTTGTCACCGACATTTACGGCAACAAAGTTTGCACATTGCTGGATAATACCGTGCTGGCCCCCGGGCGCCACAGCGCAGCGTTTAATACCGAAGAGTTATCGAGCGGCGTTTATGTTTACACACTTTTTGCAGAGGGTTCTTCAATTTCGAAGCGAATGCAATTAGTGAAGTAATTTCATCCAAAAACTATCGACCCCAGAGAAATTTCTGGGGTTGATACGCCTTTTCTATCGACATAACCGCAATACACGGCTTTAGGCGTGTGAAAATTAAATCCCAACATATTCGTTACAAATATCAAAATTATATTCAATATAATTTGGATATACAAATATTTTTTATTATATTTGCATAATATAAAATGTTACAATTTTATTATTT
>DAINRZ010000559.1:0-2860 GCA_036741575.1 Kapaibacterium sp. (SeqCode) | reverse complement strand
CTTCGGAGGAAATCGATGATTTATCCGACGAAATTGTCAGGCTTTGCTTGAATTACAAACTTGCAAAAGAAAATACAAGGATAAGAAGGGATGTTGCAGAAGGATTAAAAAAACACCTCGAAAGAGCTAATAGGCTATTCGGCGAAGGATTAATACCTAAAAATGACAGGCTAAGGGCAGAGGTAGCGATGACAGATGCAGAAAGGAACCTGTTCGAGGCATCCGAAAAAGAAAAAATTGCTGCTGCTGCGCTGTCTATTATGCTCGACACTGCTGAGGAAAGCATCGATATTGAAGATTCATTGATATATAAATCCCGGCTGCTATCTTTGGAAGATTATATTGCCGCCGCAAAATCAGGCAATTCTATACTGCAACAGGCCAAGCTGGCCGAACAAGCCCTGGGGCAGAAAGAAAATGCAAAATTTGCAGAATACCTCCCACAGGTTTTTGCCTTTGGTTTCTATAACGTTTTCGACAATTATATTGCCGATGTAGAGCCAAAGTGGGGAATTGGTATCGGAGCACATTTAACAGTCTTCGATGGATTAAGAAGGACTAACGAATACCAGGAAGCATCGCTCGAAAAGCAATCTTTGCTGATGAAACTTAAAGACGCCGAAAAGAAAATCGAACTACTTGTACGCAGTAAATTTATGGAAATGAACCTGGCTGGTGAAAAGTACATTAAACTGGACGCTGCCATGGAGCAAACTGCCGAGAACCTGAGGCTTTGCGAAAAAAGGTTCGGGACTGGCCTGGGAACTACTCTCGAGGTTATCGATGCAAGGCTGGCGCTGGAATCTGTTGAAATAAAAAGGATTCAGGCATTGACAGAATACTATGCTAATATGAGCAGTCTATCTGCTGTATGCGGCAGTATGGAGAGCTTTTTGAATTTTATTTCGGAAAATTAACAAGAAAATATATGGAGATTTCGATGAAATGGAAAAGATTTATCAGAGTTTTAATGATATCCATAGTAACATTATCTGTTTGCCTGACATTGGTATTCTTCATTATCCAAAAGGCATCCGAGAAGAAGCCTGTTATCAGGACCGGGCAGGTGGAAATGAGGCAATACGACATAGCATCTAAGCTACCTGGCAGGATTGAATGGATCGGCGTGGATGAAGGCGACAGGATTTCAGAAGGCCAGATAGTTTTCAAACTGACGGATTCCGAAATCAGGGCTAAAGAAGGACAAGCCAAGGGCGGAGTAGAGTCGGCCCTGGCTCTGATGAACAAAGCTAATAAAGGCGCCAGGCCCGAAGAAATCGAAATGGCTCACAGAAACTATAAGGCTGCAGAAAGCAAATTCAGGCTTGCAGAAAAAACCTGGGAAAGGATGAGAAAAATGTATAACGACAGCCTGATTTCGGCCCAGGAAATGGATATTCACGAGCAGAATTACAATGGGGCAATGGCTCTGCGCGATGCCGCCATGGCACAATACACAATGGCACAGAACGGTTCGAGAATTGAAGATAAAATGATAGCAGCCGGACAATACAGCAGGGCTGTTTACTCGCTCGACGAAGTCAGGGTTTACCTCGATGAATCCGAAATAAAGAGTTTCATCGGCGGTATTGTTGCTAAAAGGTATGCTGACGAAGGCGAGCTCGTTTCGACAGGATATCCTGTAATATCAGTTATCGACACTACCGACAACTGGGTTGAGTTAAACCTGCCGGAAACCGAACTGTCGATACTGAGAATAGGAATGATACTGGAAGGTTCCATTAACGGGCTTGGAATCAACGAAAAGTTCAGGATAACAAGTTTTTCCGCTTTATCCGATTATGCAAACTGGAGGACAACTGCCGATAAAGCCACTTTCGATGTCAGGACTTTTACCGTCAGGCTCAAACCTGTCAGAGGCATAATCAGTTCACTAAGGCCAGGCATGACCGTTAATTTTGACTTTTCTAATATCCGGGGATAAACATATGAGTTTTCTAAAAGAAGCATATCTTTCATTCAAAGAGGAAGTTCTGAGCCTGAAATACAACAGCCTGCCCCTGATGGCTGCCATAGTCTTGCCTATTGCAGCATGGACGGTACTTGCATTGACTTTCAGCGACGGCGACATCAGCGAACTACCTTTTACCGTCGTCGATAATGATAAGTCGGCGCTCTCGAGAGAAATCATTTCCAGGCTTGATGCAACAAAATACCTTGAAGTCAAAGCAGTTATTGCCAACGAAGAAGATGCCCGCCAAATGCTGGCCAATGGCGAGATATACTTTATCGTCTACCTGCCCAAAGACATGGAAGAATCCGTCAAAAGAAGCAAATACTCAAAAGTGGAAGTCCTGAGCAACGGAGCTTACCTGGTATATTCGAAGGCAGGATACAAAGCGATAGCTCAAGCTTTATTCGATATATCCAAAAATATCCAGGTGAAGAGGCTTACCGATAAGGGATTAACAAACCGCCTGGCAAATGAAAGGGCAATGCCTATCGTAACGGAAATCCGGACGAAAGGCAACCCTTATTTCGAGTATGCATCATATTTAATTCCTGGGATGGTATTTGTAATTTTCCAGATGTCTGCCAGTTTTTCGGCAATGTGGATGTTCCGTGACAAAACCCTGCACGAATCACATGTCAACGTACCTTCGTTCGGTAAAAAACTTCCCGTTTTTACCGGAAGGCTGGCTTTTATAGTAACTATTAACTATATGCCCCTTATATTGGTTTTTACATTTATTTTCCCTCTTGCCGGAGTGCCTGCCGGTGAATACTATGGCAATCTACTGCTTTTGGGCATTCTTTATATGTTTGTGTCTATTGGCCTGGGTATGTCCCGGCACCGGTCAGGAAATGCTCCCAGGCAAGCCTCAGGCCCGCCTGCCAT
>DAINRZ010000558.1:0-2866 GCA_036741575.1 Kapaibacterium sp. (SeqCode) | reverse complement strand
TACTAATACACAGCAGCTGATTGACCGGCTCTATGCCGGAAGCGCGAAAGACCTTGTCGCGGCACTGTTATCACAAAATAAACTTGGCGATGAAGATATCGCGGAGCTGCGCGAGATGTTCAAGGTTGAAAAACCGGGTGATAAAAATGAATAAATTTTTGCTTTTGCTGCTCTCGCTCTCCCTGTCAGGATCGGTGATCGCCAAGCTTTGCTTTGCGGTCATGGCGATCTGGAAGAAAAAGCTACCGGCGAGTATATTTTTGACATTAACTATATTAAGAAATCAATAGATAAACTGATTCCGATGATGGAAAAGTTTTGCAACGATTTCGACACTCTTTCAGGAACAGACAGTAATGCCTTAGCAAGGCATCTCGTTGAGATAAGCGCCCGAATAAAAGACATTCTTGGCTTTAAGGCCACTATTACCGACAAATATACAGTTCCTTTGAATGAAATAAATGCAGCCTCTGCAGGATATACAGGCGGAAAAAATGCAAACCTCGGTGAGCTAACAGGCATCGGTGGTATTAATGTTCCCGAAGGATTTGCAATCACCACATTATCTTTTACAGAGTTCATAGGATACAACAAAATAAGCGCACAAATTGCTAAAATGCTCGAATCGGCAGATAAAAAGGATTTTGGCGAACTGACTGAAATTTCGGGAAAAATAAGAAATTTAATCCTGGAATCGGAAATGCCGGGCAGTATTTACGATGACATTCTTTGTGCATTTGATAATACTTTTCAGGATAGCGGCCCGGGTATCCGGGTTTCGGTTCGATCGAGCGCCGTCGGCGAAGATTCTAAATTCAGCTTTGCAGGGCAGTATAAAACTGTGCTTAATGTGGGCAGAAGTTCTGTGATAGGTGCCTACAAAGAAGTGGCGGCAGGCAGGTTCAATCCGAAAGCATTATATTATTGCCTGAGCCATGGGCTCGACGAATCCGAACTATTGATGGCTGCATGCTGCATAAGGCAAATCGATTCGGTGAAAAGCGGTGTCGTTTATACACAGGACCCCTCGGGCGAGCGGGATGGTATAATGCTTATTAATTCCGTTTGGGGCCAGGGCAAGCTGCTTGTTGACGGAAGCGAATCGCCCGAAATAATCTCTTAC
Organism: Kapaibacterium sp. (SeqCode); assembly: GCA_036741575.1. Classification (GTDB taxonomy): domain Bacteria; phylum Bacteroidota; class Ignavibacteria; order Kapaibacteriales; family UBA2268; genus DAINRZ01. The sequence continues at coordinate 1,743 of DAINRZ010000558.1, read as the reverse complement.
TCGAAAAATGATGGTAAAATATCCGGCAGAATTCGGGCAAGACAGGAAAACAAACTTATGGCAGGCGATTCAGGTATCATGAATATAATAGAATTGACAAATGAAGAAAAACTCAGCGAAATCCTTAGCACCCGGGAAATCGATACCCTGGCACAAGCAGCTATCCTGATAGAACAGCATTTTAATTGCCCTCAGGACATCGAATGGGCAATCGATAAATCCGGCAAGCTACAAATACTTCAGGCAAGGGAACTCAAAGTTATCCCAAAAATAAACTATAAGATGCCTGATACCTCGGGTTATACTATAATATCAGAAGGCGGCCTGTCTGCATGCCCTGGTGCTGCATCCGGAGTTGTTAAGCATATTAATAACCAGAATGAAATCCCGGGATTGCCCGAGAGGCCTGTTATCGTAGCCGAGAATCCAATACCAGGCCTGATAGCGGCTATCAGCAATGCTGCTGCTTTCGTTTGCGGGACGGCAAGCCTTGCCAGCCACCTTGTTACAATTGCCAGGGAATATGGTATCCCAACCGTTGTGGGATTAAAAGACATTTCAACTTTGGAAAACGGCAGTATTGTAACTGTCGATGCCGTCAACGGTATTATATACAAAGGAGAAATCACTGAACTGACAGAGGCCTTGCAGCCCGATACTACTTTAGCTGAGGAGATTTACACCCTTGGCGTATTAAAAAGAATCAATACACATATTGTGCCGCTAAACCTGAAAGACACTAACAGCACCGGCTTCAGCGCCGAATCATGCAGGACATACCACGATATTCTCAGGTATGTACACCAGAAGTCTATAGAAATAATGTTCGATAAGGCACGCAGGCTTTCGCTGCTATCTTCGAACAAGCTTAAACTAAAAAGCGGAATACCATTGAAAATAGATATTATTTACTTAGACAAAAGCCCTGGTGAATTAAAAGCGGTTGACGAGAACAAAATCGAATCTCAGCCCCTCGATTCGTTTTGGAAAGGCGTTATGCACGAAGGATGGACTATTCCGCCTGCAATGCAGGACATGAAAGGGCTGCTCTCCGTTATGGCGACCGATATGGCAAGCCAGAAGTTAAATAAGCTGAATGAAAAGAGTTTTGCCGTGGCAGCAGATGAATTCATGATACTAAGCCTTAGGATGGGGTACCATTTCTCTACTATCGAATCGTTTGCAGGAGATGAAAATAGTAAAAATTATATAAAAATGAGGTACATGGAAGGCGGTGCAACCATGGAAAGAAGAAACCGCAGGATTGGTATAATCGCCGAAATACTTGCCGGTTATGGCTTTTTATCGGATGTCAGGGGAGATTATCTCGAAGTATCATTAAGTTATGAATCGAAAGAGCACACCCTGAGGAAGCTCTTTATTCTCGGCAGGCTTACAATGCTTACAAAGCAGCTCGATATGGCGCTGAAAGACGATGAGGCAGCAGAAGACTATAAAATCGAAATTAAAGAAAAACTAAATAGTATAAATTCAAATTGATAAAAAGTAGCGCCCATGGAAACCAAAGCTAAAATAGACAACCTGCTGCACAGGCTTTCCAAAAAGCCGAAGTTCAACATTGTTATTTCACTTCTGTTCTTCATGATGTTCGGCATTTCTTTTTCGCTTATTTACCTGGATTCTGTTGCCATCAAAGATCAGATAGACAATGATTTTAACGAGCAGCAAATGATCCTGGCGCGCCAGGCTTCGTCGCAGGTCAGTTTCTATCTTGATAACCTG
>DAINRZ010000557.1:0-2875 GCA_036741575.1 Kapaibacterium sp. (SeqCode) | reverse complement strand
AATACTTGAATGATTTTGTTAATCTAATAATTCTAACACCAAGGGAGGTATTGGAAGATGATCCGGAAGAAATTTGATTGTGTAGAATTGCAAAGAAATATACGAAATAATCTTGTTATAGAGTCGGGAATGGACTTAGATAAATTTTTCCTTATAATCAAGGAAAAGAAGAGAAACAGTAAGTTATTTAAATCATTAATTAGAAAAGAAAATAAGGAATAAAATCATGGAAAAAGAAATTACATGATTATTATTATTTTGTCCTCCTATTGTGGAGAAAAGTTTATTAATAATTTTTGGGGTTACCAGTGAAAGTATCAATTCAATGGAAAAAAATTAAATTATCTGAAGAAGATAAAATAGAAAATTTCTATGATTTCTATTTATTTTATAGAGGTAATGCAATTATCTATATTGGCAAATCATACAAACAGAATGTTTTAAAAGAAATTAAAAGCAAAAAATATGTTGCTGATATTAGTTGGATTGGAATAGGATTTTATATTGGTTTCTTAAATAAAGACAAATCGGATTCATTCAGAAGATCAGCCAGTTTAATAACCGATATTGAAAGTCTACTAATAAATAAACATCAACCAACTGAGAATACACAATGCAAATCAAATTATACTGGAAGGCCAGACTTGAAAATTTATAACTCTGGGTGTAAGTTGCTAAAAAAATGTATTACAGATAAATCTATTATTTAATAAAATTTTTATGGTAATGAGCGTGAATTTTTATTTAACAGTATTAATTTTATTAGTAATTTTTATTACTTCATGTATGGATGACAAAGATTTAATTCTGGAAAATTTTAAATCCGATTCTATCCCCGAAAGTCTGTTGAAAGCCGACATAAGAATTATTAACACATGCGATACCTTGTGCAGCGCTGCTGCTGATTTCCGAAGTTTTACCCTTGATGACGAGTATATAGAGGGAAAAATTAATAGAAGCTATCCCAAGAATTATAACCTGAACTTTGATTCATTCCCAGGCCTTAGATTGCACAGGTTAATTGAATTTGTTTCAAAAAGTTACAAGCTCAAGGAGGCCCAGGTATGGTATAAGAACTGTGCCGGGGTATCGATTATTAATGGTGTAGTTTTTATTCATAAGATAGAAGAAAAACTTGATTACTCATTAATTGTATGCCTCGATACTCTTGAATACATGCGGATACCTGTGTATAAATGGGATGACGATACATCTCACTCACTGGAGAGAACGAAAACTGATTTAGCAATTTATGGACACCTTCTCAATAGCAGGCTCTATTCTGTACGGCAGGTAATTTCCGGCAAGCCGGTATATGTCCCAGATGCAAAGAAATGAAATATATAACAAATTGGTTTTCTACATTAAAAACTAAAAATGAATAATACCGAAGGAAGCATCGAGGTAACATTGAAGAATAATCTGTTAATCGATGAAAACTTCGAGGAATTAAACCCACAATGTGGTATTAAAATAGTAATTCTTATTTTTCGTTTTGTATTCAAATTGTAATTTAATTATTGGTAGTATTATGAGTTATACAACAATTACTGAAGAAATTTATTTACTAAGTTATTCTGAAAAGCTGGAATTAAAAACTCTGCTGGAAAAGTACCTGATAGAAGAAAGGAGAAAAGAAATTTTAGCTCAGCATCAGGACGCTATAAAAATGGCATCGGATGGGGAAATCGTTTTTTCAGATAATTCTGATGAATTACTTAATATGCTGGAACAATGATGGTTGAAATAGCCTTTTATCCTGCATTTATCAAAGCCTATAGAAAAAAAATCAAAAACAATGAGAACCTAAAAAATAAATTTACTGAAAAATTCGAAATCTTTAAAAACAATCCATTTGACCCGAGGTTGAGAACTCATAAACTTACAGGTGAATTAAAAGAACTTTATAGTTTCTCATTAGATTATGACCACAGAGTAATTTTTAGTTTTTTTACAAATCAGAAAGTAATATTTGAAGATATTGGTAATCATGATGAAGTGTATTAAATTTAATTTATTCTCCTACTTTTCACTTGACCCAATATTTTAGATATAGAATTACAATTAACCAATCAATACTTTTTAACAAAAAAATTCCTTAATTACTACATCATAATTCGGGGATTATCGTTAATTTTATTTTTTTATGGCAATTATGTTTAATTATATGTTATTATCGAATATTATGCAGAAAAAGTACTCAATCCTTGCAACAGGGTTAATTCTAACCCTTATTATTTTTGTTTCCTTACAGGCTCAGCCTGCCTATAACCCGAAAGATAAAGTGCCCATTGACCCCAAAATAAAGGTTGGTAAACTTGAAAACGGTTTGACTTACTATATCAAAGAAAACAAAAAGCCTGAGAAACGGGCTGAATTAATGTTAGTCGTCAGCGCCGGGGCAGTGCTCGAAGACGATGACCAGGACGGCCTGGCACATTTTTGCGAGCACATGGCCTTCAACGGCTCCAGGAATTTCCCCAAGCAGGCACTCGTCGATTTCCTGGAATCTGTCGGCGTACAGTTCGGGCCCGACCTGAATGCATTTACCAGCCAGGACCAGACAGTATATATGATTGCCCTGCCTACCGACAGGGGCACCCTGCTCGATTCAGGCTTGCTGGTGCTCGAAGACTGGGCCGGCAACCTTTCATTCGATAAAACAGAAATTGATAAAGAGCGCGGCGTTATTCTCGAAGAATGGCGGCTGGGCAAAGGCGCCGAAGACAGAATCGATAAAAAGCACAGAAAACTGCTGTATTACAAATCGAAATACGCCATAAGGGACGTTATCGGCGATACAAACGTTATTTTGCGCGCTCCCTACGAGGCCTTTACCAGGTTCTACAAAGACTGGTACAGGCCGGAGTTAATG
>DAINRZ010000556.1:0-2876 GCA_036741575.1 Kapaibacterium sp. (SeqCode) | reverse complement strand
TTTTTATTCTTTCTATAATAGGACTCTTTATGACCGGAGCCGCAATAAATGCAGCAGACCTGAGAAATAATCCTCTGCTTCAGATTTTCAATACGCCTTTCGGCGTACCGCCATTCGATAAAATCAGGAACGAGCATTTCAAGCCTGCTTTCGAGGAAGCAATTAAAATAAACGAGCAAGAAATCAAAGTCATTGTTAATAATATTGACAAGCCGACATTCCAGAATACAGTGGAGGCCCTGGAATACAGCGGCGACCTGCTGAATACCGTTTCCACCATTTTCTACAACCTTAACAGCGCAAACACAAATCCCGAAATACAGGCTATTGCCCAGGAAGTAGCCCCAATGCTTTCGAAGCATGGCGATAATATAGCGCTTAACGTTAAGCTTTTCCAAAGGGTAAAAGAGGTTTATAAACAAAAAGACAAACTAAAACTGAGCGAAGAACAGAAAAAATTGCTCGAAGAAACCTACAAGGGATTTGTTCGCAGCGGCGCCAATCTCGATGATAAGAAAAAGGACAGGCTGCGCAAAGTAAACGAAGAACTCTCCGTGCTGACCCTGAAATACGGCGAGAATGTTCTAAAGGAAACAAATAAATTCCAATTGGTTATCGACAATAAAGCAGACCTTGCAGGCCTGCCCCAGGGGACAATAGACGCGGCTGCAGACGCCGCCGCCAAGGCCGGCAAAAGCGGCAAATGGATTATTACTCTGCACAATCCCAGCCTTATGCCTTTCCTGCAGTATTCAGCCAAAAGAGAATTGCGCGAAAAAATCTGGCGTGCTTATATGATGCGCGGCAATAATGGCAACGAACTGGACAACAAAGAAATTATCAAGAAAATTGTTAACCTGCGGCTCGAAAGAGCAAAGCTCCTGGGTTATAAAACCCATGCAGACTACGTACTCGAAGAAAATATGGCAAAATCGCCTAAAAAAGTAAACGATTTCCTGATGAAACTCTGGAAGCCATCAATCGAAGTTGCCATAAAAGAAGCTGCCGAGCTCCAGGCAATGATTGACAAAGAAGGCGGCAAATTCAAACTCGAGCCTTGGGACTGGCGTTACTATGCCGAAAAACTCAGGAAAGAAAAATATGACCTGGACGAAGAACAGTTAAAACCATATTTTAAACTCGAAAACGTACGCGACGGTATATTCACCCTTGCCAATAAACTTTACGGGATTAAGTTCGTCGAGAGGAAAGACATACCCAAGTACAGCGACGAAGCAGTTACTTACGAGGTATTAGATGCAGATGGTTCACACCTTGCAGTGCTTTATATGGATTACCACCCTCGCGAGAGCAAACGCGGCGGCGCCTGGATGACGAATTACAGGGAGCAGTATATAGGCCGGGACGCCAAAAATGTATCGCCGGTAATATCGCTTGTTTGCAATTTCACTAGGCCTTCCGGCGATACGCCATCATTGCTTACAGCAGATGAAGTAGAAACTTTTTTTCATGAATTCGGCCATGGGCTGCACGGCATGTTTTCCAAATGCACTTACAGAAGTATATCAGGCACTAACGTTCCCCGCGACTTTGTAGAGCTGCCCTCGCAGGTTATGGAAAACTGGGTGTTCGAGCCCGAAATGCTTGCTATGTACGCAAAGCATTATAAAACAGGAAAGGTAATACCCGAAGATTTAGTAAAGAAAATTAAAAACAGCTCACTATTCAATCAGGGATTTGTTACGACGGAATACCTTGCTGCTTCGCTGCTCGATATGGCATATTATACACAGACAAAACCGCTGGCAACCGACATCAATACATTCGAAAACCAAACACTTAAAAAAGCCGGCCTGATACCCGAAATAATTTCGCGCTACCGGAGCACCTATTTCCAGCATATATTCTCGGGTGGATATTCTTCGGGGTATTACAGTTATATCTGGGCTGCTGTGCTCGACAGCGACGCCTTCGAAGCATTTAAAGAGAATGGCCTTTTCGACAGAAAAACCGCTGATTCATTCAGAAAGAACGTGCTATCGAGAGGCAAAACCGGCGACCCCATGAAAATGTATGTCGAATTTCGCGGCGCTGAACCTTCGATTGAGCCGCTCCTCAAAAAAAGAGGGCTGAAGTAATTAGGAATTACGAATTACGAATTTTTCTGCTGCCTGAACTAAAGTTTGGGCAGTTTTTTTATTAATGAGTAGTATTCAGGCTGGTTATAGGTACTTTTTTCATTGAAAATTCTCATATTGTTCAAGTAAATGTTCTACTTAAATAAAAATAAATTATGTTTTGATTTAGTTTGATGAGTCATATGAAATGACTTTAATTTGATGGAAAAATTTGTTTAATTTAAAAATATAAAAAAAAATATATATATTGCATTTTCAAAAGTAATGAATAAAATATTGGTGCAGGTATGTTTAAGTTCGTTTATTCATCAGCAATAATTTTTTTTCTTTTGTGTTTCACAATCGCTGCTTACAGTCTGTATATCCCCGGGGATAAAACTTCATCTTCTCAAACTCAGGCAGGAAAGGTTTTGGATAATCAGAAGAATTCTGTTTCGGATTTCGAGTTTTATAATTCAAATTATGGTATTTTTAGCTTAGATATTTTACAATCTCGCGGCGGCGGTTTCTGGCCGCGCGGCACAGGTAACCAATACATTTTCGCCGGGGGATTTTGGTTCGGCGCAAAGAAACTATGGAATGGCGAGATAAAAAAGTATGTCAGCCTGTCTTATAATCCAAATAACGGCAGAAGCTGGTTTGTGCCCGGCAGAATCGAGGACGGAGATTCAGTAGAATTAGCAGCTGCAGAAAAATACCCCTTGAATTATTCGCCCAAATTCAACAGGAATTCAGGCGTACCCAACAACGATACCTATACTATGAACTGGCCGGTTT
>DAINRZ010000555.1:0-2883 GCA_036741575.1 Kapaibacterium sp. (SeqCode) | reverse complement strand
ATTACTAAGATATTAGAAGTTTTAGTAATATATTTGAAATAAAGTAAGTGTAAAAACTATAATACGTTTGAGTATGGGAATATCGAACATTGAAATATATACCTTAATTGCTACTATTGCCGGAGCTTGATATGGGAAATCCTAAGGCAATACCTAAGTTTAATTTTAAAATGTCGAAGCCTTTCAGGGATGCATTGCTTATTATCCTGGCCGGGCTGGCAGCATTCATACTTTCGACAATACTCCATCTCTACGAGGAAATTGTAGATTATATCGAAGCATACAAAATTTACGGCATTGGAAATATATTCTTTTCGCTTATAGTAATCTCTATTGCCCTTGTTGTATTCTCGTGGCGCCGCTGGCAGGATTTGAACAACGAAATTACCGAGAGAATCAAAGCACAGAGAAAGCTGAACGAAAGTAAAACTCAGCTGCAGGCTGTACTCGACGGAGTGCCCGACCTGATAATGCAGGTTGATAAAGACCTCAGGATTCTCTGGGCCAACAGAGAGGTACTCCGCCGAAATCCCGATGCCCGTTACAGGCCGGCTTATCTGGCGCTCTCCTACGACAAAGGTACTTTTATCGATTCAACCTGCAAATGGGCTATCGAACTTGGCAAAATAGAGAAGAACATTACTTATCAGCCTGATATGGTCGGTATTGACGGTGTTAGCTATTGGGAGACAATCGGCGTTCCTGTGGAGGATAAGGAAAAGAAGGTTTATGGCGCTATTGCGATTGCCAGGGATATTACCACACGTATGAGGCTCGAACATACATGGAACCTTCTATCGTCTATAGTCGAATCGACCGATGATGCTATTTTCGGCGTTTCGTGGGAAGGCATAGTACTAAGCTGGAATAAGGGCGCCGAAAACACTTACGGATTCACCCAGGCTGAAATCATCGGCAAACCTGTTTCGATACTCGAACCTATTGAACTGCGCGACGAGATTATCTTTTATATCGACAAGGTAATGAGAACCAACGACATAAGCAGGATTGAGACTGAAAGGGTCAGGAAAGGCGGCAAAAAGATAATAATATCTTCCACCATTTGCCCGTTTCTGGATGCAACAGGCAGAAAAATATGCATTTCGTCTATCGACAGGGATATTACCGAATCGAAACTGGCCGAAGAAGCTCTGCGTGAATCGGAATTGTTCAACAAAACCATAATATCCTCTGTTGACGAAGGTATTATCGTTTTCGACAGCCAATTGCGATATATCGTCTGGAACAAGTTTATGGAGGATATTACCGGTATTGGGGCTGATTCCGTGCTGGGCAGGCACGCCACCGATATTTTTAATGATATGGTCGAGCCGGGAGTACCTGATAAATTAAAACTGGCTTTGAAAGGGGAATCGACTAAGTCGGAAGATGTTAGGTATTACAACAGGGCCTCGGGCAAAAGGGGATGGATTTCAAGCTCCTACAATCCTCATATATCCGCCAAAGGAGACATTATCGGCGTCGTTGTAATTATCAGGGAGATTACCGACCGAAAGGAATCCGAGCAGGCACTCGTACAAAGTGAACTAAGGTTCAAGGAACTGTTCGACCATATGAGCAGCGGTGTTTACATTTTCGAGTCAGCAGACGAAGGCACAGATTTCATACTTACCAATTTCAACAAAGGCGGCGAAAACATAGAAGCCGTCCGAAAAGAAGAAATAGTAGGGATGAAGGCATCCGGGATATTTAAAAAGCTCAATATAAAAAGCCTGCTCGATGTGCTCATAAAAGTACATATTACCGGCGAACCCGAGCACTATATGCTCACAATCCAGCGGGATAACGGGGAACTGAACTGGAGGGATACTTACGTTTACAAACTCCCTTCGGGCGAAGTCGTTGCCATTTATGACGATGTTACCGAAAGAAAGGAAGCCGAATTTGAACTCAAAGTGTCCCGCGAGCAAATGCGCAGGCTGGCAAACCACCTGGAGACCGCCAGGGAAGAAGAGCGCAAAAAGATTGCCTTCGAGATACACGACGAACTGGGATATGCACTTACCGCCATCAGGCTGGATATTGCATGGCTGCTGAAGAAAATGGCCGACTTCGACGATATATACCTGCAAAGGATTAAGTCGATGTCCGAACTGACCGAAACAACACTGAACAAAGTGCGCTCCATTTCTACCCAGCTTAGGCCGTCGGTGCTCGACCACTTCGGTATTGCCGCTGCTATAGACTGGGCTGCAAAGGAGTTCCAGAAGCGCACTGCCGTCAGGTGCAAAGTTATAATATATCCCGAAGATATTCGTTTGGACGAAAACGTTTCTATAGCGGTGTTCAGAATTTTCCAGGAAGCGCTGACGAACATTACAAGGCACGCCAATGCTTCCAGGGTTGATGTAAGCTTTACAAATGATAACGGCATTATTGAATTGCAGGTGAAAGACAACGGCAAAGGTATATCGAAAAAGCAGATTGATGCCCTGAAATCTCTGGGCCTGGTTGGGATGCGCGAAAAAGCCAAAAACCTTGGCGGCACTCTCGATATTTCCGGAAGGAAAGGCATGGGTACCACCGTCTCTCTCACTATTCCACTCAATCAAAAGGAACCTGTTAATGATTAGGATTATTATTGTGGACGACCATGCCGTCGTCCGTAGAGGATTGAAGCAAATACTCGACGAAACGCTCGACCTGGTTGTGGCCGACGAGGCCAGCTCCGGATTTGAACTGCTCGAAAAAGTAAAGAAGAACAAGTTCGACGTTGTGCTGCTCGATATCTCTATGCCGGGGATAGACGGGCTCGACACGCTCAAGGAGCTTAAAATTATTAAACCGGAGCTGCCGGTGCTGATTTTCACCGTTTACCCGGAGGACCAGTATGCTGTTAGGGTGCTCAAAGCGGGTGCATCG
>DAINRZ010000554.1:0-2888 GCA_036741575.1 Kapaibacterium sp. (SeqCode) | reverse complement strand
TAATTGGACTATTAAAAAATGCGGATCCTTCTACGCTGTGAACACTGGGAGCAAGCAAAATATCGCAAGCAGATAGATAGTCAGGAACTAAGGAATAATTTATTAAACCAGTTATATTGACAAAATTTTCAATATTGCCATTCTTTATAATCTCTTCGATTTTTGGCCTTAAAAGCCCGTCTCCAACAAATAAAAAGAATATATTTGGAATTTTGTCCTTAATAATCCTTATCGATTCTGCAATTACCTCGAGACCATGCCACTGGCCGAAAGTGCCGGCAAAACCACAAACAAATTTGTCTTCAAGATCAAGCTCGGTTTTAATTTTTATTTTATCTGCATCAGGAGAAAAGAAGTCCGGATCGACACCATTAGGATTAATAACTATTTTTTGTGAGTTAACACCAAGATCGACTAACTGATTTTTAACAACTTCTGAAATTACGAAAATTGCATCGGCATTATACCATTGAATTTCTTCCGCTTCTTTTAGAAATTTGGATAAGTACAATTTACCCCAGTTCTTTTTTACCCAATACTCAACACTATCAACATGAAGGAGGAACGGAATTCCTGTTTTTCTTTTTACCATAGAACCACCGTAATGGAAATCATGATTATGCTGGAATAAAAAGTCGGGTTTCTCACTCTCAATTATTTTTAAAATATGCTTAATAGATTTCCTGTTATAAGGTAAGCAAAGCACTTCGGGGAAATTCCTAAAAAGTTTGTTATATGGAATATAGAATGTTTTTATTCTATTATCCAAATCCAACCTGCCACCTGAAGCGAATATGCAGTTATGGCCTTGTTTAAGTAATCCGCCGGTTAATCCTCTGTAAAGCGTTGGTACTCCACCATCCGTTAGGGCTCCATAATACTCGGGCCTCCAAAATAAAGCCTTTAGGATTTTTTCATTAGTTTCCATTTTATAAGGGGTAGTTTAATATAAAAATATGATATTACAAATAATGTTACTATAGCTTCAAAAATTAATTGAGGAATTTCTAAAAATAATAGCTTAATAATATTAAATCTATTTTCCTTGCCTAATTCATCTTTAATTGAGCCTTTGCAGATAAGAGAGATAAAAATATAAACTTTCATAAATATCTGGAATCTCTGCAGTTCATTATCTTTATTACCAAATATTACGTAATTAAATTTTTTTCGATTCATAAGAGAGAGTATAAATCTCGGATTAGACAAAGATTTCTCATCGACTTTAATGATACTAATGTCACTGTATTCCAAACAAGAATTTTCTAAAATCTCTTTTGGATTCCCACTAAGCAATAAAAATAATACTCTCATATAAAAATCATAGATGAAAAAAAATTTTACTATAATAAAAAAAAATAGTAGATTAAAACATAATTTATTAACAAAATTAGGGATAAAAAATGAAAAAATTACTATTTGTAATTATTGTAATTACATCATGTTATTTATTCGCCCAGGAAAAAAAGGATCTAATTGCATACTGGAGTTTCAATGATAGTACTGCAACGGATAATAGTGGCAATAATAGGCACGGTTTAATTCAAAATGATGTAAGGCCTACTTTAGGTGTTAATAAAAAAAATGCATTTTATTTTTATGGAAATGGCCAGGATGAATCCACGGGGGGGCATATACTTCTTCCATTTATTGACTTTACTGCATATCCCGAGTTTTCAATTTCTATGTGGGTAAATGAGCATGATTTTACGGCTGTTTGGGGTGAAGCATATATTTGGTTTGGAGACTTTAATTATGGTTATTTAGGTATCGACCATGGCTGGCCTGAGCCTGAAAAAACTATGAACCTCCATTTTTGTGTTGGAGCAGGTGTTGATATTCCGCCAAAACCTATAAAATATCCATACGATTTTACTAATTACCGTGATAACTGGGTATTTTATTCATTGACCTATAAAGATAAAAAAGTTAAAGCTTATATAAATTGCAAGCTCGTTGGTGAAGTGGAACAGGAGGTAAAAATATACGGTCAAAATGGCGCAATAGCACGTCATTGGTGGTATTATCTCAACTGGCGTACCTCCTCCCGGTTTATCGGGGCAATCGACGAGGTGAAAATATTCAGGAAAGCACTGACTAATAAGGATATCATCAAAGAATACCTGCTGGGTGGCGATTATGAAATATGCAACAATGAGAGTATAGTGTTGGAAGCGCCCGATGGGTTTGTTGCATATAATTGGTCTAATGGCGCCGCTACCCAAAGCATTACCGTTGACAAGCCGGGCACATATACCGTTACTATACGGACTACCGATGGCGATACTGCAACGTCGGAGCCTTATACCGTTACAAAAATCATGGGCGAAACAAAACCACCCAAAGACTTAATTCTTGATTTCTCGGATTTAAATTTAACGAAAAACACAATCGGTTTCGAGAACCTGAGCGGCAGGCAGATTGTGGTCAGCTCTATTAAAATAAAGGGAATTGCCGGTGATGTATTCTTTCTGAAATCCCAGCAGTACCCTATTTCTGTTAATCCAGGCTCTGTTAATAATATCGAAGTATATTTCGAACCAAAGGAATTGAAAGATTACTCGGATTCTATTATTATTGAAGTTGCCGAACCTTGCAGGACAACCTATGCTAGCGCAATCAAGGCCTCACCCGACAGATGTGATGAAACGAACTTTAATTATACAGACTTTTCGGCAGCAGGCGATTTTGTTTTTAACGGCAAATCGGGGGTTACAGAAAACTATTTAAGGCTGACAACCAATAAAGTAAACCAAAAAGGCTCGGTGTGGTACGGCAAGTACCTGCCACTAAGCAAAGGTTTTATTACTGAATTCGGATTCCGGTTGACCGACGGCAACAACAACAACACCGACGAAAATTCCGAGCCTGGCGCCGACGGCATTGCA
>DAINRZ010000553.1:0-2892 GCA_036741575.1 Kapaibacterium sp. (SeqCode) | reverse complement strand
AGCATCTTTCGTTATCCCGATTCTGCACTTTCCAGGAAACTACAGCAGTATGCAGGCGGCTTTAAATCCCGGGTTTTCGCTTGAAGAAATTGTCGTAATCCCGAATAGTAATCCAATTTCAGGATTCACTGACTACTTTCTTTTGATTTATGTTCTTGTATCCGTGTTCATGCTGCATAGGTTTATTGTACGTTTGGGCAGGATATTAAATATATATAAAAATAGTACAGAAATGATATCCAATTGTGTTGCATTCAGAGATGCAAAGGATGTCTCATCGGCTTTCACTTTCTGGAACAAAATGTTTTTGAATGCCGATAAGTACAACAGGCAGGAACTGGAAATCATCCTTGCCCACGAAAGCATTCACGCAAAACGTTTACACAACGCTGATATCCTGCTGCTGGAATTACTCCAGATAGTGTTCTGGTTCAATCCTGTTTTATTGCTTTACAAAAACGCATTGTCTGCTATTCATGAATTCGAAGCAGACAGGCATTTGTTATATTCGGGCAGCGGATTTGAAGAATACGGGATGTTAATAATTAAGGAATCTCTCAAAGATAATACAATTGCTTTTTCTAACAATTTCAACTCTTCAACAATTAAAAGGAGAATTACCATGATGAAAAGAAAAGACTCAGGCAGGCTTTGCCGGCTGAAACCCCTTGCAGGGCTTGCATTTGCATTTATAATTATACTAATGTTTAACCTGACAGATGTTACAGGCAAAGGCCGCCCGAAGAAAGCAATCGAAAAAACTTCTGAATCTGCTAAAGTATCAGAAGCTGACAAACAGCCTCAGTGCGATATGGCCGTATTGAGCAAAAACGTTGTTTATCCCGAAGCTGCAAGGAAAGAGGGATTGACGTGCACAGTATTCGTGAAAGCTTACGTCGATGAAAACGGTAAAGTAACACAAAGCGAAACAAGATTAAAAAATAACGGGAAAAGTGTTTCAGTCAAGAAAAAAAGCAAGTACTACCAATTTACGGTTGCTGCTATGGAAGCCGTCACTAAAACGAAGTTTACACCGGCTGTAAAAGATGGAAAGAACATTGGTGCTTGGGTAACGATTCCTATTAAATTCCAGCTTGCCGATAAATAATTTGTCCGCTGATAATAATAAATTACTTAAGGGGTGCATTGATTTGTATCCCCTTTTTTTAATTTCTATTATTCAAGATATACTCTGCTAATTCTAAATCAAATTCAGTAGTTATTTTTATATTTCGTTCCTCGCCTTCGATGATTTTTACTTTTAACCCCGCTTTTGTATCGGCAATTAGTTTTTCTACTAATCCTGCATCGTCTGTCCCGGTATATCCTGTTTCAAGAGCATGGAAATGGGCAATAGTTATCAAATCGGCCCGAAAGCCCTGTGGTGTTTGGATGGAATAAATCTTTTCCCTGTCGAGCGTTATCAAATCATTGCCTGAATGCTCTTTTATCGTATCTTTGAGCTTATTGCCTGTTATTACAGCATCATTGTCATTTAATTCCTTAATTACCCTGGAGAATAGGTTAGGCGTAGCCAGGGGGCGGACTGAGTCGTGAATGACAACTTTTTCGTATTCACCTAATATTCCGCTTTTTATCACATTGAATATTGTTTCCTGCCTGCTGCTGCCACCTGTAAACAGCAAAACATTCTTAGATATTTCATATTCGCTCATTATTAACTTCATATAATCCAGATAGGATTCGCTGACTGCAACGGCAATTCCTGTGATGCCCTTAACTTTACAGATAGTCTCAAGGGTATTGATAATAACAGGTTTGCCTGCTAATATCTGATACTGCTTGGGATTGTTGCCCCCATCGAAGCGAATGCCCGAACCGCCTGCAGGGATTATTGCAAGGACACTCATCAGCTACCTTTGATACTGGTATTTATCGGAAACTGTCATAGGAGAATAGAGCCTGAAATCGCCGAATCCGCTGTTATCGATAAAAACAAACTGGCGGCTTGAATGGTAAGTCCATCTTTCTATTATCCTGCCGTCGGTTGATTGAGACCTTTCTACATTATCGGGATAGCCATATACAACAAAAACCATCCCCATATCCGACCGCCAACCCATCGAATAAGTTTTAAATTTTTTATTGGCAATGTCAATTCTCTGATAATATTGTTCAAAAGCTTCATTGCGCTCTGTATTTGGCGAGGGATCGTATTTCAGCCAGAATTCATCAAACCTGAACCTTTTTTCTTCATTATCCTTGCCGGATTGAATATATTTTATTTCATCGGGGTCTGCCACATATCTTAGCTGGTCGATAGCCGAGGCAATATCCTGGAATAGCCTTCCCATGACTGTAAATTCTACTCTGAGCGAACGCTCGGTAACTGCCAGATAATGGTTTTCGCTGAAATTAGCAGGACTGTCCGGCTTAAGGATAATGATTCTAAGAATATACTTGCCGGAATTAAGCGAATTCGGAAGTTTTATTCTCATATATTGCTGCCGCCTGGGGCCTGGTATATCCTTAGTTTCAGGATTGCTGCGGAACATTTCCCTGCCGTCCTGGGCAAACAACTGATAAATGAAATCAGCTTTGGTGAAGCTGCCCGTATTGTATGTTTCGAAAAAGACGAAAAAGCCATCCCGCAGGTCGCCTATATTGTCGGAGATATGCGGTGTAATTATAAATCCGTTTCCCTTTTCTTCTATCGAGCTAACAAGCATTAATCCACTGGCAGAAAAAGGGTAAGCGCCGAAATCGAGTATGGTGATACTTCTGGAAAGTGAGAAATTCCTTTCGGACAGTTTATCCTTGATATCCGCCACAATTGTATATTTGCCGGGGGCTAGGCTGAATATTGACTGTGTATAATCAAACTCCCCGTTGCTGCCCTGTGTTTCGGCATAGGCGCCTGCCTTGATACTT
>DAINRZ010000552.1:0-2898 GCA_036741575.1 Kapaibacterium sp. (SeqCode) | reverse complement strand
TAGTGGACACTTGTGTTAGTATTAATCTATTGAATAGATATTCTGTATTAAACCACAGAGAACAGAAAAGTGTATACTTTTCTACTAAAGGCGATAGTATAAATGGAGGCAGCTACAACTATTACGGCTGGACATACTACATGCTGGGCGCAAGCGTCGAGCAACTTGCCATATACAAAGGCATACAGGTAACCCATGCCGACAGCTCCGGCAATATGGGAAGGAGGGTTTACATGTACAATGAATCATACATATCTTTGGGAGGGGCCTTGGTAACCCTGCCCGATGCCACCAAGCAGTTCAACGCTATGGATAACATCGGCTCTGTGAGGCTTACGGTTTCCGTAAAGGAAGGGAATATCAGCTACGAACACTTCGGCTACAAGCCATTTGGCGACACCCTGAACGCCGAGGGTGAATCCCGTATAGGCTACGCCGCGCAGGAGCGGGATGAAGAAAGCCGCTACTTTGCTATGGGAGCCCGGCAGTACGACCCGATACAATATAAGTTCCATATTTACTTTAATATTAGTAACGAATTCATTATTTTCGGTTTAAACGAAATTGTACGAAAGAAATGAAATGAAAAAGTTAATACGATTCGACTGGGCACTGAAAAAGCTGCTGCGGCACAAAGCCAACTTCGATATTCTCGAAGGCTTCCTGAGTGAATTGCTGAAACAGGACATTAGAATAGAAAGCATTTTGGACAGCGAAGCCAACAAAGATGATGAAAACGACAAATTCAACCGGGTGGACCTGCTGGCGCGCAACTCAAAAGATGAACTCATACTGATAGAGGTTCAGGTGGAAAATCAGGTCGATTTCTTCCAGCGGATGCACTATTATACATCCAAAGCAGCCGTCCAGAGTATGCGCGCTGGAGATGCCTACGCCAAAGTGAAAAAGATTTATTCCGTTAATATTCTGTATTTCGATCTTGGGCAGGGAAAGGATTATGTTTACCACGGCACTACGAGGTTTGTTGGAATTCACTTTGATGATGAGTTAAACCTGAACGAAAAACAAAAGGAACTCTATGATAAAAGGAATATCCACGAGATATTCCCTGAATATTACTTGTTGAAAATTAACCAGTTCGACGAAGTGGCCCGAGACACTCTCGACGAGTGGATATACTTCCTGAAAACAGAAGAAATAAAAGACGGATTCAGGGCTCGTGGCCTGCGAGAAGCCAAAAAGAAACTCGATGTAATGAAAATGAACGAAGAAGAACGTTCGGCATATGACAGGTATATCGAAAACAATCGCTATAAAATAAGCCTGATTGGCGGCAACCGCGACGAAGCAAGGCTCGAGGGTTACACAGAAGGAGTGAAAGAAGGCAAACAAATGGGTATAGAAGAAGGAAAGATAATAACAGCAAAGAGCCTCAAGAATCAGGGTATCGATATAAATATTATTTCATCTGCAACTGGCCTGACGGTAGAAGATATTTCGAAATTATGAATGTAATGTTATAGGTATTTAATAATATTTCATCTTTATCCCGTATAGGCTATACCGCCCAGGAACGGGACGAAGAAAGCCGCTACTTTGCTATGGGAACGCGGCTGTATGATCCGCTTAGCGGCCGCTTTCTCACCGGCAGACCCACTCTACGAATCTTTCCCCGACAAAACTCCTTACCATTATTGCAACAATAACCCGATAAGTTTTAATAACCCCAGCGGCCTCACTCCTGTGGGAGAGAAAGGGAAATATCTTATAAATTTCCGGGATTTATAGTAACTTGGATTAAGAAAAATACATTCATATAAAACATAAGGCCTGGAAAAAATATCATTTAAAACCGAATCTATTTTACATATGGCCGGATATACTTAATCTTACCTAAGCATAATTGCTATTAGCAGGTTTGCAAATCAAATATTTTGAATCACTTAAAGTGATTTCACAATCCTGTAAATAACATGGCATTTAAATTGCTATTATTGCAGAATAATTCAGGATGAATTTTTTTGGAACGGATTCTGTTAAGGTGCTGATTTGCTTAGAGAACTATACACTGCCGCACTGGGCATGATGCCGCAGCAGACGCGGCTGGAAACTGTGGCTAATAATATTGCCAACTCCTCGACCACCGGCTATAAGCGCACGGATGTCTTCGAGCGCCAAGTCATCGATTCTGTAGAGCATTTTGCTAATACCCCCACAGGTGTTGAGCAGGACGATCCTCCGGTCGGCGAATATACCGATTATTCCAAAGGTTCTTTTGTAATGACCGGCAATAAATTAGACCTGGCAATCGAGAATGACAATGCTTTCTTTGTGCTCGAAGACGAGGACGGCAACCAGTACCTTACCCGGGCCGGAAATTTCACACTCTCCGAGGACGGTTTTCTCGAAACAACAGACGGCAAAAAACTTGTCGGGGAAAGCGGTACAGTCAACATTGCCACCGATGAATTCTTCAAATCGTTTACTGCCGGTGACAATAAAAACCTCGATATAAGGATAACCGAGCAGGGGGATGTGTTCATTAACGACACGAGAATCGACGGAATCGATATTGTGCGTGTTGAAAATCCCCAGTCTCTCATGCATACAAACGGTTCGGCTTTTATTGCGCAGGAAGATACAATTGCAGAAATTGCCGACCCTGCTGAGGTGAATATTCGCCAGGGGTGGCTGGAAAACTCCAATGTCGATATAATTAAAGAGATGGTAAAAATGATAGAACTGCAAAGAATGTTCGAGCTGGGCAGCAAGGTGATAAGCACCAACGACAGCACGCTCGACGATAGTTTCAGGGTTGGAAGAGTATTATAATTAAAATAGAAGGAAATATTAATGGATAAAACAATCAGGACTGCATCTACAGGGCTAACGGCCCAGCAAAGGTATGTTGAGATTATAGCCAACAACCTGGCAAAT
>DAINRZ010000551.1:0-2905 GCA_036741575.1 Kapaibacterium sp. (SeqCode) | reverse complement strand
ATTTGTTTCATTGTTCCTTATAACATTCGTACTTCTTGCCTGTAAATCAGAGAAAAAAGACTCCGAACAGCCTAAGAAAGCCGACACAACAGCAGTTAAAGATGTGAAAAAAGAAGAACCCAAAAAGGAGATACTTCCTATTACAAGTACTTTTAAATTTACACTTGAACCAACATTAGAGATGATTCCCAATGAACCCGTGCAGGGAGCTGCTAATGGAGAAGGTTTCAACCCCAAGGACATTACTATCGAGCCTAAATTCAACAAATGGTATATGATTTTGTATGAAAACAAGCTCGAGAACCCCGAATCTACCTTCCCCGAAGGACAGTACTTAAATGTTGAGCTATATAAAGTGCCCCAAAAAGGCGAAGTATTGACCAGGGAAAACACAACAGGCGGAGGCTGGTGGCAAATGAAGAGTTCAGATGACAAATCGCAATTGACAAGCCTTAATGCTTCACATGCATATGTAATTCAGTTTACTGAGTGGGAATTGAAAAAATGGGATCCAAACGGTCCTCATGTCCAGATTGCAGGCAAGGCATCGGGCAAGATGGTGGTTTGCTACCAGGGATTTAGCGACTACAAGGATTCATGGGTTGCCGGCACGTTTACGGACGTTCCCATCAGGTATCTCGGCAAGCCGGATATCAAAAAAGGAAAATAAAAATTAGTATCGGTATAGTATAAAAAAATCCCTGCAGCAAAAAAGTTGCGGGGATTTTTTTATTTGGTTTCAAAACCTCTTTTTCTTAATTTCGTCAATTGACGAAATGAGAATTTGAAAATAATGATTACATATAAAAATGAGAGAGATAACTAAAATATTCAAAGCACTGTCGGACCCAAACAGGGTGCGGATTCTGAAACTTCTGGAAAAAAAACCGATATGTGTGTGCGAGTTCCCCACACTGCTTAATATTGCCGTTTCAACAGTATCGAAGCACTTGTCTATACTTAGGGATGCCGGGCTTATTACCGACAGGAAAACAGGCAAGTGGGTTATTTACAGCCTTAATACAGGCTCGGATAACCTGCAGGTGAGGCAAATACTATCCCTAATGCCTACATGGCTCAACGACGACGAAAACCTGAATGATATAAAAGACAGGCTCAGCCTGGCTGAAACTATGGTTGTATGTAAAACTTAAAAAATTTTAATTAATATTTCGATAATTGCGAAAATATAATAATGAGGATAAATGAGTAATATACTAATACTATGCACCGGCAACTCCTGCCGAAGCCAGATGGCTGAAGGAATCCTGAAATCGATGGGCAGCAGCCTGAATGTGTTTTCGGCTGGTACAAAACCCGCCCCTGAAGTCCATCCCTATGCAATAGAGGTAATGGCGGAAATCGGGCTGGATATCTCCCGAAACAAGCCAAAACTTGTAGATGAATTCATTGGGATGGACTTCGATTATGTAATCACAGTTTGCGATAATGCTAAGGAAACCTGCCCGTTATTTACCGGACAGGTAAAACACAGGCTGCATATCGGGTTCCCCGACCCAGCCGATGCCAAAGGCTCTCACGACGAAGTAATGGCTGAATTCCGAAAAGTAAGAGATATGATTAAGAAAGAATTTGAAACTTTTTATAAATCGTTAGTGGTTTAATCAGGAAAGGATACATGAATGAAATCAGAATTTGAAATAAAAAATGCAGTCAAGGAAAAATACGGGCAGATAGCTGCTTCCAACCAGTCATGCGGCTGCTCCTGCTGCGGCACCGACGGTGGCGCTACATTCGATTATACTGTCATGAGCGACGATTATACTAAGCTCGATGGATACGTACCCGATGCCGACCTTGGGCTGGGCTGCGGCTTGCCGACAGAAAATGCCGGAATTAATGAAGGCGATACGGTTCTCGACCTCGGTTCCGGTGCCGGAAACGATGTATTTATCGCGCGCAGGATAGTTGGCGATACGGGCAAAGTATTAGGTATTGACTTTACTGACGAAATGCTGCAAAAAGCCTGGGCTAATTTATTGAAAACAGGTTACCAAAACGTTGAGTTCAGGAAAGGCGATATTGAGAATATGCCAGTTGAGGGCGATTCTATCGATGTGGTAATCAGCAATTGCGTGCTGAACCTGGTGCCCGACAAAAACAAGGCTTTTTCAGAGATTTTCAGGGTACTGAAGCCGGGCGGGCATTTCTGTGTGTCGGATATCGTTATCAAAGGTACTTTGCCCGAAGCGCTAAAAGAGCCTGCCGCTATGTACACCGGTTGCGTATCCGGGGCGTTACAGATGGACGAGTACCTGGGTATAATCAAAGATACAGGCTTCACTAATACCGAATTACCAAAAGAAAAGAAGATTACAATACCCGACGATATTCTAAGGGCATTTATAGGCGAAGATGAGATTATTTCATTTAAAGAATCGGGGACAGAAATCCTAAGTATTACTGTCAAAGCAGAAAAGAGAAGTTAATTTTGGATAGAAGCGCAGTTTTCAGAAATCAGTTATTACAGAAGAATAAGATTCTTATTCCCCTGCTTCTGCTGCCTGTGTGGATTGTAACATATTTTTACCTCGAGTCAATTTCCAATTTCATTGTATATGATATAATAGGGCTGGCTAAAGGCGAACACCTGACCGAATCTATTTGGTTCTTCGTTTTCGAAGTACCTAAGGTATTATTACTGCTTACCCTTATCGTTTTTGTCGTAGGAATTATAAGAAGTTGGTTTTCACCGGAAAAAACCCGGAAGGCCCTGGAAGGAAAACCGCTTTTTACCGGTAACGTAATGGCAGCATCGTTGGGTATAGTGACACCTTTTTGTTCCTGTTCAGCAATACCTTTATTCCTTGGATTTGTTGAGTCGGGCATACCTATCGGTGTAACTTTCTCGTTTCTGATAGCCGCCCCTATGATAAACGAGGTA
>DAINRZ010000550.1:0-2908 GCA_036741575.1 Kapaibacterium sp. (SeqCode) | reverse complement strand
AATAATGAATTACAAAATCTTTGCCGATGAAAATATACCGTTCCTGGCAAATGCCCTAAGGCATACCGGGAATTTTACGCAATTCAAAGGCAGGGAACTCAACAGGAGCAAATTATCAGAGTCAGGCTGCAATATACTCTTTGTAAGATCAACAACCAAAGTAAACGAGGAGCTTTTGCATGGCACAGATGTAAAGTTCGTGGCTACTGCAACATCCGGGACTGACCATATAGATGAGGAATACCTGTCGGGAAAGGGCATAGCTTTTTATTCTGCCGCCGGCAGCAATGCCAATTCGGTTGCAGAATACGTTGTTTATTCAATCCTGAAATGGGCAGGATTGAGAAATTTCGATTTAAATGAGAAATCAATAGGAATAATAGGATATGGCAACATTGGAAGGCAGGTGGCAAAGTATTGCCAATTACTTGGCTTGAAAGTATATGTCAACGACCCTCCGCTTACCGATGCCGGCTTATTATTTCCACATTCTGTAAATCCTATCCGTCTCCATGATTTATTAAGATTATCGGATATTATTACAAACCATGTACCCCTTAATCCCTATGGTAAATACAAGACGATTGGGCTTTTGGGGAAAAAAGAAATTGATCTTGTAAAAGAAAACTCCCTGATAATACATGCTTCCCGCGGTGGTATTGCCGATGAACAGGCGCTAATCGGATTAAACGCCATGGGCATAAACCTGGTAATTGATACCTGGGCAAATGAACCGATAGTCAATACTTCACTTGCAGCGGATTGCCTGCTGGCTACTCCGCACATAGCCGGGTATTCCAGGGACGGTAAAGTCAGGGGAGCGGCAATGGTACTTGCAGCTTTCACGGATTTTACAGGCATTATGCCCGAAATGGGCGGAATTGATTGCGAACTGAAAAAGTATTCGCCTTTAAGTGAAGATTATTACAATAATGCATCACAATTATTGTTATTACTCGAAAAAAGCAGGCAGTTTTCCGCTGACCACAAGGAATTTATTTCGACAATGAATAAAAACAGTAAAGAAAGGGCAATTTTATTCGATAAATTACGCAAGGAGTATCCCGAAAGGCACGAAATACTTTAGATCAAGGATTTGAAATGGTATATTACGGTAAAACATGAGCAAAATACTAATAATTGAAGACGATAGCGAAATAATTGAAACACTGTCCGAACTGCTGACACTCGAAGGATATGATGTGATTTCGGCGAATAGCGGCAAGGAAGGCATTAAATCGGCAATTAGGTACCATCCCGACCTGATAATCTGCGATATTATGATGCCCGAAATGGACGGCTACGAAGTAATTAAAACCCTGCAACACAACCAATCGACATTCAACATCCCTTTCCTTTTCATGACAGCAAAAACTGCAAAATCGGATTATAGGCTGGGTATGGAACTCGGAGCAGATGATTATATAACCAAACCATACGAAGACAACGATATTTTGCATGCAATTGAAGCAAGGCTGAAGAAGAAAAAGGAAATTGATAATTATTTCGACAAACAGCTCGACAACATGCACAGCTATATTGCATCGTCGCTGCCCAATAAACTCAGGCATCCCCTGAATACTATCATTGGTTATTCACAGATATTAAAGAACAAATACGGTGAACTCGAAGAAAAGGAAGCACAGGATATGCTGGACTCCGTTCTTTATGCGGGCAAGCGGCTTCTGGAACTAATCATTAATTATACTTATTACACTACACTTCTCGACCTTAGTTTATCCGGTGAGAAATACCCGCCCGAAACAACCCGGCATTCACAGACTGTTATTTATAACGGGGCGCTGGATATAGCGGCAAAATACAACAGGCATAAAGACCTGAAGCTCGTTTTGGAAGATTCGGCTTTAAATATTGCGGACAGCCACCTTCACAAAATAGTTACAGAGCTTACTGATAACGCTTTCAAATATTCCGGCCCTGGTACCGAAGTATCTGTGAGAAGTTTCGTCCAGGATAATTATTATTACATTAAGTTCAACAACGAGGGCAAGGGATTTTCGAGAGAGCAGGTTTCTAAAATAGCCCCATTCATCCAGTTCGGGCTTACAGACAGGGAAAAAGCCGGTTCGGGGCTTGGTTTATCTATTGTTAAGAAAATCGTCGATATATATAATGGGATTTTTGATATTGACAGCCAGGCGTATAATTTTACAGCTGTTACAGTAGCTTTGCCTCTCGAAACAGTTGATGAATAAATTGCATTTCTTTAATATCACAAAGCAAATTACATTTATTATATCAGGTAGAATTTTAATTTAAAAATTAAGGATATTATTATGGAAGTAACTCACAACGTAATTGGATGGGTTGAAGTACCTGTCGAAAATATGGAGCGCGCCCAAAAGTTCTACGAGACGGTTTTCGGATTCGAACTATCCCGCCACCAGTTAGGCCCTCTCGGCATGGCCTGGTTTCCGTGGGTGGATAACTCCATAGGCAGCGGTGCATCGCTCGTTTACCATAAAGATTTCTACAAGCCTTCAGCAGATGGAGTAATAATATATTTCACAGCATTTTCCGGCGATTTGAGCAATGAACTAAGCCGCGTGGAAGCAGCAGGCGGCAAGGTTGTGGTGGAAAAAAAACAAATTTCGCCCGAACATGGATATATGGGTGTTTTTATAGATACTGAAGGAAACAGGATAGCTCTCCACTCAAGGCAGTAAATCAGGTTATTCATTTATAACATTATTATTTCAGCCTGCTTGCCTTGATTCCAATGGGCAAAATGAAGAATACCCCGACGTAAGGCTTGCTCCATCGGGGTATTTTCAGTTTGTTCCGGTAAGAGTTTTTTTTACCTGATAATAATCCTGCCAGTATAAACACTGCTCCTGACTTCGACAATGCGTCACCCTAGAAAATTATTCCAAAAATATTGATCAAA
>DAINRZ010000549.1:0-2940 GCA_036741575.1 Kapaibacterium sp. (SeqCode) | reverse complement strand
CCTTTTGTCCGAAAAAGTTACTTCGCCGGATACATCATTTTTAATAAGCGACAGTACCAGCCCCGAAGCAAAGATATTGCCACTGGCGAGCTACCTGAATGCTTCCGGCGAAATCCTGGAATGGGCGCAATCGGCTAAAATTGACAGGGGACTCAGGTTAGAAGTGAATGCTCCCGATCAAATAACTAAATTCCTCGAAAAGCATATTACCTCGCTGATAAAAAAACATGGCTTTATTAGCAGGATCCATTACTTAGTTACCGAGAACAAACACGTGAAATATAGCAGAGAATACAGAAAAATCTCTGACGATATCCAGCAGGCTTTAAACGTAAAAATTACTCCTTATGTATCCGATTCGCTGCTTAGCGACAGCCAAAAGAAAGATAAAAAGGAATTGATTGCTAAGCTGGGCACGGCTCTTACGATGCTTAAATCAGACAAATACATTTCTAAGATAAAAGAATCGATGAAAATGAATTATAGCCAGGATGCATTCGACCGGATTAATGAGGAACTCTTCACAGAATCAGGTTTTACCAGCTATAGCGAAGCCATGAAAAGAATTAACGACTTCAGGCACGACCCCGAAGTGCAGGATTATCTCATTGAATTGAACAGAATAGCAACCGAAATGGTTGAAAAACTAAGGAAATAATCTAAGAGTATAATACTTTTTTTGAAGGTGTATTGATTAGAATAACGAATCCTGAGTTGCGCCGTTATTCAAAATCCTTCCCAGGAAGCTCATCCTGTGAAGCGGGCAGGCGCCATATTCCCTGATTTTCTCAATGTGTAATTTCGTAGCATACCCCTTATGTTTACCAAACTGATAACCAGGATAAAGACTAGCAGCTTCATTTCTCATGTACCTGTCGCGGGTAACTTTGGCCAATATCGAAGCAGCAGCAATGGAACAGCTTTTCGAATCGCCTCCAATAAGTGTAGTAACAGGCACACAGGTTATACTGGAATAATTACCGTCCAGCAGCAGCATGCCCGGTTTTGCTTTCATTTTATTTAGCGCTGTTTCGAATGCAAGCATCGTAGCTTTAAGGATATTAATCTTGTCGATTACAGTGTTGTCAATCGATACGATGCTATAGTCTACGGCGCACTCCGTAATGATCTCGAACAATTCTTCCCTCTCCTTTTCCGATAGCTTTTTAGAGTCGTTGAGGCCTTCAATTTCAATACCCATAGGCAAAATTACAGCAGCAGCAGTTACAGGTCCTGCCAGAGGGCCTCTCCCCGCTTCGTCCGCTCCGGCAACAGTACGGTTTCCTGCAGAATACTTCAACTCGTAATCGAAATTAGGGTATGTTATTGCCAATTAATAATCTTCGAGTAGTTTTAGGAATTCGTTCCTTAGCTTTGAATCAGTCTGGAGGTAGCCTCTCATCACCGATGTAATCATGAGCGATTTATCTTCGGAGCCGCGAACGCCGCGTGCAATCATGCAATAATGCCTTGCTTTGATGACTACTCCAAGGGCTTTCGGGTGCATCAGGTTTTCTAAGTAATCGGCAATCTGCTCGCCAAGTTCTTCCTGTATTTGCCCCCTGCGCGAAAACCAGTTTACAATCCTGGATAGTTTTGAGAGGCCTATTACATAATCGCCAGGAATATAAGAAATTGCGCATTCGCCAGTAATGGGTTGCCAATGGTGCGAACACATGGACATAACCTCTATGCCCTTGCTGATAATAAGGTTATTGACTTTTTTCCTGTTTGGGAACACAGTCAATTTTGGCGCAGGCTCGAACCTGCCCGCAAACAGCTCATTGACAAGCATTTTAGCAATACGGTGCGGCGTCAGAGTCGAATTAGGATCATTTAGAGAAATCCTCAGAATATCCATTACTTCGGCAAATTTCTTGTCGAGTTTTTTTATCATCTTCTTACGGTCTTCTTTCGTTAGCGGCTCGTTGCCGTTGGCATCGAACAGCAAGTGGCCATCTGCATTATTATCTGGGAATGATGATTTTAATTCATACCCTATCTGCTCGTCTAATTCATCGTCGTTCAAATCGTAATCAGACTTTAATTCCTTATCTGCTTTATTATTTTCCAACAACTTACTGCAATCCTTTAAAGTAACTAATACATGATAAATAAATTGAACCGATTATCCAAAATATTCGGCATAAGAATTTTCTGTTTCCCATAGTTTCAGTTTATATAGTTTACCGGCAGGTATTTTATCTGCTAGTACTTTCCAGAACTCTGTAATAATGTTCTCGACAGTCGGGATTTTGCCCTGCATAAATGGCACGTCGTAGTTAAAATGCTTGTGGTCCACCTTGCTGATCAGCTCGTCTAGGAGTATCCTTTTCAGCTTCTTCAGGTCTATTAGATAACCTGTTTGGGGGTCAGGCTCTCCGGCAACCGTTACTTCGAGTATGTAATTATGGCCGTGGCCATAGTAATTATTACATTTATCGTATATTTCCTCGTTTAATTCATCGGAAAATTCCGGATTGAATAATCTGTGTGCAGCAGAAAACTCAACCCTTTTCGTTACATAAACCATTCTATTCTCAGTCTTTATTATAAATATATTAGCAAAAATATTAAACTTATGCCAAAAAACGTTGAAATATATTGATTATTATCGTAAATCAAAAAGTAATTATTTCGTAATTTTATCTTTATTAATGATGTTAAAGAGGAAATTGTATTAATGAGGATTTTTTATGTATTATTAGCCGTTATTGTTTTTGTGGCTTGCTCTACTGCCAAAAAAGCAGTAGAGACAGATAATGGGGATATTATTATCATCGAGCAAATTAATAAGGGATTAAATAACATCTCCATAAAAGGGCAAGTTACATTCAAGGCAAACGACCAGCAAATATCTGGCAATTATAAAGCCGAAATAGCAGGCACGGATTCTCTCTCGCTCACCTTATTCGGCCCAATGCAGATAGCAGCCGGTAA
>DAINRZ010000548.1:0-2941 GCA_036741575.1 Kapaibacterium sp. (SeqCode) | reverse complement strand
AGCGAATTTTACGGAATAATTGCTTTTTAGGTGTTTTCCTTGTTATTTCCATTTCCAATAACCTTCTTGCCACATTGGCTATATTGAGGGCCGAGGTGCCTCCGTTCTGTATCGGAGCCAGACCGCGCAGTGTGTCGGTATCAAAATCGGAATATACTTCCTTCCCAAGAGCTATGCCGGTATAAACCAGCGTAGAAAACTTGGTTATCAGTGCATCGCAGTTAGCTATCATTTCATGAGGATTACCGCTTGTCAGTACCAGTGCCTCCGGAGCCCACTTGTTGATTTCCTTTGTTGCCCTTGCAAAATTCTCATTCGGGTGGAGCTTGAATATCAATTGCCGCCCGGCAGCTATTTCGACAGCTTTCCTAATAAACTTTTTCCTGTTTTCGAACCTGTAAGTCTCACGGGCATCTGAAGTTGCTGCCAATACAAAATTCCTGTAGGGGAAATCATTATTCAGATAATTTTTGCAGTTATCAAAATTAGGTATCCCGGTAACAATTATTTTTTCGGGCCCGACTTTGTTTTTCAGGAAATGCTCGCGGTAGCCCTCCGATGCCACGCAGAAATAATCGAATGCATTCGACATACCAGTGGTAGCAGTGCTTGCCATGTAACGCGGCAGCTTCATCCATTTAACGAGGTAATACATTATTGTCTTCGGGTCTGTCATTCCTTCCTGTACAAGTATCAGCCTTTTGTCCCTGATATTTTTTGGCACAATTAGGTCGCTGCATGTCATAACAAGGTCGTAGTCGTTGGCGGTTCCGTGCGGATCGATGGACAGGCTGTGTTCGTGAAGGTAAATCTCCGCTTTTTCCTTTAGCTTTTTGCCGAGGATAGTAAACTCGAGATAGCCGGCATGTGCCAACTGGCGCACAAAACCATCGGCATAGTAGGGTGTGAAACAGCTTTCAAAATCTGAAAGATGACAGGATATTTGGTGCATCATCGAAGTTTGGTTCAATGAGCCGCAAATATAAAGAATCTTCTTTTTCTTTTCCATAAGGA
The DNA here is from genome assembly GCA_036741575.1 of Kapaibacterium sp. (SeqCode). Taxonomy (GTDB): domain Bacteria; phylum Bacteroidota; class Ignavibacteria; order Kapaibacteriales; family UBA2268; genus DAINRZ01. Next base: position 1,927 of record DAINRZ010000548.1, on the reverse strand, counting down.
CTATAAATCACTTAAACATACCGGTAAACATTATTTATACATCAGTCCCGGACTTTGCACCCGCAGGCGTTGCAAAACTCTGCCCGCAAGCGAGGTGCTTTCCGAAACTTTCGGTATAAACCTGTTACCTTTATTTCAACAAATAACCGGTATCAGTGAACCATAATCCTCGTGTCATGTTTTACATTTTGTTTTTCAGAACAAAATCTGCCGGTTATAATACCGCCAAATTAGGTCCTTACTTTTAACTCCAAATAAATATACTTTTAAGTTACGGTTAACCCGATATCTTTTTCAATATTTCTTAATATTTTTTTGCAGAAGCACCTAAACTGCTGAAATATCATGTATTACGATATTGTTGCCCGTCAATCGGTAATATAACTTTATCCTGATTAGTGTTAATATTCAGTTAATATCATTAGCAGGTTTTCATAAAATTAACAATTGTGTGCTAATAAAGAAATTGATTAAATAATTACCTGTTGAATAATCCGTCTTTCAGGCCATTTGAACAAAATCCGGGGCAATAATGAAAATAGCGGTTTTGACAATAGGCGACGAAATCTGCATGGGGCAGGTGGTTAATTCTAATGCTGCATGGATAGCATACGAATGCTCAAAGCTGGGATGCGACGTAACCACACACTCGAGCATAGGCGACGAAGAAGGTATAATCATCAGCGAGCTTGGCAGGCTGCTGGCCCTAAACGATGCAGTATTAATTACAGGAGGGCTTGGCCCCACACCCGACGACCTGACAAAGCCCGCGCTTGCAAAATTCTTTGGCGATACCCTGGAATTCCATCAACCAACGCTCGAATCTCTTACTAAGCGTTACCTGAAAAGAGGTATAAAGATTACCGAAGGTAATAAATCTATTGCCCTGCTGCCCCAAAAATGCACCCTGCTCGATAATTCCGTCGGCACTGCCCCCGGAATGCTCTTTATCGGGAACGGGAAAACTGTTGTCTCTATGCCAGGAGTCCCGGCTGAGATGAAAGCAATAATGTCCGGGCATGTCCTGCCCTATATAAAAGAGTTGTTAAATAAGTCCGGATCACCCGTTAAACTGTTTAAGACATTGCAGACGATAGGTATTGCAGAATCGCTGCTTGCCGAACTGATAGGAGATGTATCAGAATTCATCGGTAGTTCATCGCTTGCATACCTGCCGTCGTACAGGGGTGTCCGCCTGCGGATTAACTCCCACGGGCCTGACATTTCCGAAGCAGAAGCCGAGCTTGAGAGAATAGCGGCTATAATTTCACAAAGGGCAGGCAAATATATATTCGGCGGCGAGGGCGATACTATATCCAGGGTAGTGGGAGATTTGCTGAAAACGAAAGGACTAACCGTATCTGTTGCCGAATCGTGCACAGGTGGTATGCTTGGCGCTGCTTTTACGGATAATCCCGGCAGCTCGGCTTACTTTGCAGGGGGCGTGATTACATACAGTAACGAAGTAAAAATCAGGTTACTAGGGGTAAAAGAATCGACTATTGCAGATTATGGCGCCGTCAGCAGGGAAACCGCAATAGAAATGGCTGCTAATGTACGCGCCAAATTCGACACGGATTTCGGCATTTCAATAACAGGAATTGCCGGCCCTGACGGCGGAACGGAAACCAAGCCCGTCGGTACTGTATGGATAGGCCTTGCGGATAAAGAAAACAGTATAGCAGAAAAATTTTTATTCGGCAGAAACCGCAGCGTAAACCGCGAATTTTCGGTCGGCTATGCGCTTAATATGCTGTACCAAAGGCTGAGGGGAAATGTAAGAAATTAAGTTAAATCAATTATCCGGCGCATTTTATTTCCAAATTCTTTAAATTAAACAGTAAATATTTCACAATTAATTAATTTATATTAATTTCATTTTTTTTGTCACATTTTTGCTTTGAATTTGTTATTACTTTATGGAATT
>DAINRZ010000547.1:0-2944 GCA_036741575.1 Kapaibacterium sp. (SeqCode) | reverse complement strand
GTCAATTATTGAATATGATAAAGCTCTTGAAATCAATCCTCAATATATTGGTGCATTATATAATAAAGGAAATGCATATAATTGCCTACAACAATATGAAAATGCGTTAGAGGCTTACAGTAAAGTTCTTGTGATAAAACCGGATTACTATTTTGCATTAAATAATATTGGATTTTCATTATTTCATTTGAGAAAATTTGAAGATGCTCTTAATTATCTTAAAAAAGCCACAGAAATAAGACCTGATTACCCAAGCGCCTGGTATAATATTGCTTGTGTGAATGCCATTATAAAAAATAAATCTGAAATGCTAAGTAACCTGAAAAAATCTATTGATTTGGATAATAAGTACAAAGGAAAGGGTAGAATAGATATAGCCTTCAAAGTATATTGGGAAGACCGAGATTTTATATCTCTTACTTCATAATTTGTGTTTTATATTTTGACTTCTTACTCTAGGCCTCCAGTATTTTAATTTTTTTATTCCGCAGGGATCAAACCTGTGGAAACATTTTTACTCTTTCTCTTTATCTTCTCTTTCGTCGTACAGGTCAGTATAAATCTGCAGAAGCCGAATTCCGTTAATTTCATTGCCGTCGAGGAATACATAAGTATCGTATTCCTTTATAGGGGCGGCAATACCTTTCAGGTACTTTTCGTAGAATGACTTACGTGAAATAATTATTGCATTTTTTATCATATAATAGGGGTCGGTTGTTTTTCTAAGTTCATACTCGTTATAAGAGAAATAAGTCCTCATGTCGTAATTATTCAGCACGCAAAATGTCTGCGAAGGCATCAGCGCCTGGAAGCCGCGTGCAAACACCAAACAGGATGGGTCGAACATATAAAAGTATTTCTTTTTTACTTTGATTAGTTCCTTTGTTTCTTTTATCCCTTTGTGGATATCGCTGTAATAACCGTCATAAGCAGCTATTCTCTGAGCCCCCATGCTGAATCCCGAAACCAGCCTGTGAGCCCATGCCTCTTCCCTGCCGAAGCTCCGTGCCTGCGCCGTAAAGTTCAGTTCGTCGGGCGGTTCGCTATAGGGCATGGCAAAGAATAAAGCTGATTGAATTAATATCACAGCTATAACAATACTGTTTTTCAAAAGTCCCTGCTTATACCATAAGATGTATAACAAAAATAAAGCTCCTGCAGCCAGCAGGAAATAACCTTTCTGGTAATTGAAAAAGGTAAATACAATCAGCGCCGGCGCCAGCCAGTAAATTGCCGTAAATAACTCTTTTGAATTATTCTCTTTAAATTCCTTCCAGCTTATGGGTTTGCCCCGGAATAGCATGTATCCGGCAAATGCGGCAATCGATGCAAAAGGCAATAGTATATACCAGGCATAACCAATGAAGTTCGATAGATTGTAAAGTACACCCGAAGGTATAAACGGGTAATGAGTATCGTAGAGGGCAATATATTTGCCAATCCCCCCTGCCGACCTGAACATAGGTATCAGCCACATAAGCAGCAACACTACTGCAAGCGAAGTAAACTCAAAGAACCTGGCCCAATAAATTCCCTGCTTTTTGTTATGGTTATACCACAAATAAACAACCACTGGGAGCAGCAGGACGGCGCTCGATAGCCTTATCCCCATTCCCAGCGCTAAAATTGGCGGAGTGGAATATATCCATTTGTTGTTCAGCCCTGCGAATACAATGGCAGCACTAAAGAATAAGTCAAAAGTATATATTTCGTTATTACAGCCAAAAAACCAGACAAACGGATTTGTCATAATCAACAATGCCAGCAGGAATGAAGCTTTTTCGCCTGTATAATTGCGGGCAATCCTGAACAGGAACAAACTACCTGCTACACTGAATAATAACGAAAGCCATTTCATAGCCGATTGTGGCGATCCTGTAAGGAAAGAAACAACCTTTATCAGCTTTACGTAAAGAAAGTAGCCCGGCAGGTGCGGCGCATAATCCTGTATTGAATAGAATTCCGAAGCAATGGCGTAGTGCCCTGTATCCGACGAAAAATCAGTTTTCTCATCAGCAAAAAAAGCGAATCTAAGCGCAAATATCACTACTGCCAGTGCAATTGAATACAAAAAGTTCTCTTTATTCATTTTCAACATATCTCAACTTTAAACAACAGAAAATCCATCCAAACAATCTTGGGGAAAGCAAATTAGTTATTTTTTCCAAATTGGAATAATAATCTGCCAGTTAATCCTACTTTATATTAAATATTTTTCTAATACAAAGAATATTATTATATTTAGAAAAAAAGTGGCTTAAAATTGTGAGAATTAAAAATCAAATACTATTCTTGAATTTCAAACTGCCCATTATCGAGCAGCAACTGGCTTTAATATGGTTTCGCGTTAGTTTTTATACCGAAAGTATTCATCATTATTATAAAGCGGATTTCTCATGAAAAAAACAATTCTTCTTTCAATTTCAATTATCTTCTTAGCGGCAAATGCATATGCGCAGGAAAGCGCCAATTACAATACACGTTACGGCATATATGCCCATTTCAATCTAAATGCACATTCTGCGGATTTTCACAAGCTGCCCGGAGTGCCAAACTGCTGCCCGCTGTTCGAAACAGCAAGCGGCACAGGATTTACAGTTGGAGCATTAACAGAACTGCCTTTATCAGAATTGTTCTTCCTTGGCTTAAGGGCAGGGTACACTACGCTCGACGGCAAGTTCAATCCCAAAGAGGAAACTACAATTATTACAAACGGCGTTGCAGGCGAAGGTGTATTCGAGCATAACCTCGAAGCATCTTTAGGCAATTTGGGAATGGAAGTACTATTAGGGATACAGCCCATACAAAACCTGTCGATTCACCTTGGGCTAAGGGCCGGTTTCAATATTTCCGCCACCTACGAGCAATTCGAGCAGATTACCAAGCCGGCAAGCGGTGCTACGTTTCTCGATTCGTTGGGCAACGATTCGCACAGCAGGACAAG
>DAINRZ010000546.1:0-2953 GCA_036741575.1 Kapaibacterium sp. (SeqCode) | reverse complement strand
TAAACAGATTTTTGATTTGTTCAATTTTCGTATTGTGATATATTTCACATGATTATCAATTCGTTTATTTACCTATTCAAACCGTTATAGAGCCAAATTAACCGATTGTAGAATATCAAATGAAATTCAGGATTGTTCAATTAAATTGCTTCATTTGCTTCTAACGTATTCCTATTTAAAGCTTACAGATTTAAATTCTTATACCTTGCCATTTGTCGCCTAACCATAAATTAAAAAAATATTTTTATCCTGATTACTGAATTATTAAAATATAAAGGATATGATATTCGTTATATTTATTAATAAATTTTAATTAATATTAGTATTAATTAATACAAATAATTGTCGATTATTTTTTTCGAAATTGAAGTTAAAATTGGAAATCTGGAAATTTATTTTTTGAAGCGGTGAAGATTACAGGCAAATGATGAAAACCTTTGTGACAGCAATATTGTTTTTTTCGCTCATTATGGGAACCGACAATAAGAGCAGTTCGATACAGAAACCCGAGGATTATATCGTGGGCGCTTTCAGGTGGTTCATCAATTTATTCGACAGCAATACACACGAGTTCGATTCTGTTAAAATAGTTAAATTCAAGCCTGTAATGGATAAGCTAATAAAAAAGGGCGCCGATTCGGCATTCGTTTACAGGATGGTGCTCGACCAAAGGACAGAGTATAATCCCAAATATGCTAAAATTACTGTTTACCGTAATCCATCGTCGGTGAGGGAATATACTGTCGAAAGCAGCAAAAACAAGTATTCAGGCACATACAGCCCCAGTTCTCTTAAATCATCCGTTGAATTTATAAAAAGCCACTACAATACATTGAAAAAGGCACAGGAAATTTATAAAGTGCCTGTTCAGGTTATTGCTTCCATTCTTTGGATTGAAACCAGGCAGGGCAGCTATACTGGCAACAACCATGTGGTGAGCGTTTACCTCAACCTGGCGCTTGCCGACCAGCCTGATATAATGGAAATGAACCGAAAAAGCATGAACGAAAAATATTCAAAAAATAAAAACGAATTGCCGCTGCTTGAAATCAAACTGAAAGAGCGCTCGGCCGAAAAATCCTCGTGGGCTGTCGATCAGTTGATTGCACTCGAGAAAATGAGCCGTTTTTCACCTTACAACGTATTAGAACTGAAAGGTTCGTGGGCAGGCGCTTTCGGTATGTCTCAGTTCATCCCTACCAGCTATGTAAGCTGGGCCGTGGACGGCAATGCCGACGGAAAAATCAACCTTTTCGAATCCGACGACGCCATTTTCTCGGTGGCAAATTACCTGAAAACCAACGGCTGGGGCGAAACAGATAAAGAACAGCGTAACGCTGTATTCCATTATAACAGAAGCAACGAGTACGTCGATGCCGTATTAATCCATGCCCGCAAGCTTATGAGCAGGGATTAATTTTACTGCCCCCGAATATGCAGGCCGTAACCAGTATTATCCTCGATAAATTATATTCTTTGCACAGGTTTGGAATCAAGCCGGGGCTGGAGCGAACATTCTCATTGGCCAAGTTTGCAGGCAATCCGCATAAGAAATTCCCGCTCGTCCATGTGGCCGGCACAAACGGCAAAGGCTCTGTCAGTTCATACATTGCCTCTATCCTAACTGAGGCAGGATATAAAACCGGGCTTTATACTTCGCCCCACCTGGCCAAATTCAACGAAAGGATTCGGATTAACGGCCGGGAGATTAGCGATACGGAACTTATTGCTTTGGCCGAAATGCTAATGCCCGAATCGGACAGGCTGGGATGCACCTTTTTCGAAATCACCACAGTAATGGCTTTCAAATACTTCGAAAGTAAAAATGTTGACATAGCAGTTATAGAAACAGGCATGGGAGGCAGGTTCGACTCCACCAATATTATCACACCCGAAGTATCTGTTATTACCACTATCGGGCTGGAACACAGGGAATACCTCGGCAACTCGCTGGCCGAGATAGCTTTCGAAAAGGCAGGTATAATTAAGCAAAGCGTTACGGCTGTAATTGGCCCCAATGAGCAGGAAGCAATGATAGTCCTGGCAAATGCAGCCATCGAAAAAGACGCCCCGGCAATATATTGCAACATGGCTAAGCATGGTAATTACAAGTTAAACGGCGACCTGTCGATGACAGTAGATATTTACGGGGCTGCAGACGATTACACAGGGCTGCTGTCGCCGCTGGGCGGCCGCCACCAGGTGGGCAACCTGAAGGCTTCGGTGCTTGCCATCGAAAGCCTGGCCGGCAGATTCAATGTTTCGAAGCAAGATATTATAAGAGGCATTAAAAATCTTGTGCATAATACAGGATTGGCTGCCAGGACCAAGCTGCTGCGGGCCGAACCGCCTTTGATAATTGATGTTTCGCACAACAGCCAGTCAGTCCGGGCGCTGGTTAATTTGCTTGCCGAAAGTAATTTTCGTAATATTAAGTGGAATATACTGCTGGCGCTGATGGACGACAAGGACGCACCCGGAATTTTGCAGCTGCTAAAGCCGGTATGCCGCAGCATGACGATAACCAAACCATCGACAGAGAGGTCGTTTGCGCCGGAGGTATTAATGAATATTGCAGGCGGTATTGGCATTGAGCACATTGCCGCAGAGCCAAATCCTGCAAACGCAATGGGTGCTGTTCTCAAAAACGGTGGCCCGGCGCTCGTTCTGGGCTCTTTCTACCTCATCGGAGAATTAATGGAAAATGGCGCCCTGCCCTATGGGATTTAAGGCTACACTTTATTAATTGCTCAGTCTTTATATTATTTTATAATCAATTACTTCTCATTGTGCGGCAACGGAAGCCTAAATCATATTATTTCCTTTTATTAACTTTTTGGATTTAATATTGCCGGATATTCCTTCTTTCGTCCTGTAAGTTAGGGAATCCGGTAACCTCCGGCGGCATAAGCCGCCGGCTGCCCCCAACGGTAAATCAACCGGTAATTAACTT
>DAINRZ010000545.1:0-2964 GCA_036741575.1 Kapaibacterium sp. (SeqCode) | reverse complement strand
CGCAAGTGCCGCAAAAATCATCGTTTTCATCAGTGTTTTCATAATCATTCCCAAAATCTTTACAGAAACATTTAAATGAATAAACACATGACCCTTGAAAAAGTTGCAGAATAAATTAAATATTAGTTTTATACCATAAATATTTAGATATAGCATATGAAACATAAGCAAAGAAAGGCGCAGCATAAACATCTGCAGAATAATGCACATGCTGTATCACGACAGCAATTCCGACTAGCAATGTTGCAATTAACAAAAGGATCTTTTGAATCATGCCTTCGGAGTTGAGAAAAAGCAGGAACATGGTTGCCGTATGGCCCGAAAAAAACAGGTCTTTCGTAAGCGTTGAGCCTGTGCCGAAGAATTCTACAAACGGATCGGCAAGCGGAATCATACTTGCCGGCGGTTCAAGAGGAAGAAGGTACATTGCCGCCATCCTGAATAGCAACAATAATGAATATGAATTCACAGCAGTTAAAAGCCTTGCAGGCTCTCTGGCAAAAAGTACGATTGCTGCCGCCAGAGATAGGTATATTAGTGAAAATATGAACCAAGTCAAATCCACCGGAATAGCTTTCCCTGCTATAGGATCGACAAAAGAAAAGCCATCCCGGCTTTCAATATCATTCAGGAAAATTGGGAACAAAGTTAGTACAACGCCAAGCAACAATGCCGATAATAAGGTGAATACTCCTATTTTCCTTATTTTTAGATACTTTATCCAATTTTCTTTTAGTTCTTTGTAATAATTCATATTTTTATTTTTTTAGTATTTTACATTATTTTAAAAATAAGCTGTTGAAACATTAATACTTTTGTAAACGTATTAGGAAATGATTCGAAATTAACAATGTTTTATAAAATGAAAAAGATTTGGAGAAAAAATGGCTGAAATTAACACCCAGGCAATACCGCCGCAGCCCCCGCCATATATGTACCATCAGCCCAGGCGCTCGCGGTGGTGGATACCTCTGCTAATCATTGCTATCGCCATTGTACTTTTTATTCTGGGAGTAATTGCTTTCTTTACGATTATCAGTTCAGTGTTTAGCGAAAAACCCGTTGAAGTGAAGCAAAATTCTGTCCTTTACATTGAATTGGACAAACCAATCAGCGAATACCACAATCCGGGGCCTTTCGATTTTCTGGATTTCCAAAATGTACCTTCCCACTACGAACTGCTGCAGGCAATCCGCAGAGCTGCCAGCGACGACAGGATAAAAGGGATTTATATTAGTTCGGGTATTGAAACCATGGGATTTGCAAAGACCGAAGAGTTCCTTCATGAATTGGACGAATTCAGGAAAACCGGGAAATTTATATATGGTTATATGGCAATGGGAGACGAGGATTCTTATATGAAACTTCTGCCTTCGGATAAAATTTTTGTGCCGGCCGAAGGGATAGTCGAAATGAACGGTTTCGCTGCTACCTCCCTATTCCTGAAGAACCTGCTCGACACTGTAGGTATCGATATGGAAGTTATTGGATTCGAGGACTTTAAATCTGCCGGAGAACCATACAGCAGGACAAGCTTCAGCGATTCTTCGCGACTTCAGCTTAGAGTAATACTAAACCAAAGACAGGATATATTCTGCAACCTCGTTGCCAAATACCGTAAAACGACAAAAGAAAAAGTCCTTAATGTACTTGAAAGCTGCCAGTACAATCCCGATACGCTTAAACAGTTAGGTTTTATCGACGAACTGGCATCCGAAAACGACGTATTAAAGTACATGAACGAAGCTGTATTCGGCAAAGCGGCTGCAGCCAATTCCGAAATGAAGATCAACAAAATTAACGTTATCGACTACATGAGGGCCGAGTATATCGAGGATGAAAACATTGATTTCGACAGGCAAATTGCCGTTATACACGGCTCGGGTATGATTACGCCTACCGATGACGAAAATCCTTTTGGCGGAGGTGAAAGCACTATTACTTCTAAAAAATTTATCAAATACCTGACACAGGCTAGAGAAGATGAATCTATAAAAGCGATTATCCTGAGAATAGACAGCCCCGGTGGCTCGGCGCTGGTGTCGGATGAAATCTATCAGGAAGTACTGAAGACTAAGAAAGTTAAACCTGTATATGCCTCGATGAGCGATGTGGCAGCATCGGGGGGATATTATATTGCCGTGGCAGCAGATACCATTATTGCTAACCCATCAACTATAACTGGATCTATAGGCGTTATTACAGCAATTCCCTCGTTCAGCAGGCTAATTAAAAAAGTTTACCTTTCTGTCGATACAGTGGCTACTACTCCATCGGCAATGACGCTCAAGGGAGTGTTCCCAATGCAGGACAAGGAAAGGCAGCTTATCAGGAGCTTTGCACAGGGTATCTATAACAGGTTCCTTTCAAAGGTTGCTGTAAACAGGAAAATGAGCTTCGAAAAGATACGTTCACTTGCCAAAGGCAGGGTGTGGACAGGATCAGACGCTCAAAAATACGGACTTGTAGATGTGCTTGGCGGTATGAACGACGCAGTAGCTTTGGCTAAGAAACGCATAGGCATACCCGAAGGACAGAAAGTCATCATCAGGCAATTCCCCGAAAAGAAAGAAAGCATACAGGCTTTCCTGGAGCTGTTCGGGCTCGATGACGGCGATGCTACCGCAAGTGTCAGAGCCAATGAAATAGCTGCCCGTATCGGCATGAAGAATAATACATACATGCAGATACTTGAAATGCTGCCGCGCGGCCTTAGAAACCAGGCCACCAATATAGCAGGGCTGCTCCAAATGTCGAAATCCGAAAAGACTATGGTGATGATGCCAGTCTTCATGAGCTTTAATTAAAACCTGAAGCAGGATATTCCTATGTTTTTGGTAAGGGCGGCATTTGTCCGCCCTTGTAGTATTTTGCGACCTGCCGGTCGCACATAAAAAAAAATCCTTATAATTAATTAGTTGACCGTGAAAAAGTAAGTTTTGAAATAATTATAAATTAGAGATT
>DAINRZ010000544.1:0-2970 GCA_036741575.1 Kapaibacterium sp. (SeqCode) | reverse complement strand
CCGGTGCAGGCTTTTCTGCCTGTGGAGGCTCTTCTGCCGGTGGAGGTGTTGTAGGAGCCATCTTCATAGCTGCTTCAACTATCTTTTGCAATCTTTCTTGTTGTTCTTTGGTGAATTTTGGCCCGTATTCTTCCAGTTTCTTCATCAATTCCTGGGTTTTCTTAGTATATTCTTCCATCTTTGCAGGATCGACTTTAGTCGGATCTTTCATGATATCCTTGCTGTCATTGATAAATTTTTCATATTCATCGATGAGTTTATCACCCTCATTGCCGCCGCCGCAATTATACAGAAAGCCGAGTGCCAAAACGAGAGAAACCATCAGGATTAAGGATTTTTTCATAGTTTTTCCTTATGAAATTGAACAAAAGTTATTTAGATATTTATTAAAAATCTTCAAAACCTAAATATTTTTCAAAAAATAATTGGCAAATATATAGATATATTGCTAACAATGCAAGTATTATTATTAATATCTTGTTGCAATTATCGTTAAAAACCTGATTTGCCCTTGCTTCAACGTTATTACGGCAGATTTCGCCAGTTCGTTTTCCCCGTTGGCGGCATTTCGGCAACACATTGTTAATACTGATGTTAGATAGAGATTTTGCATTAACGGCAGCCGGCTCTTTTCAAAAAAAACTTATCATTGGTCAATTCTTTATGAATGCTGAAAGTTTTCTGCCCATGCTGATATAATACAGTCCTTTAGGGATATTGCCGATGCTTATTTTCCCGGCATGGTAAGAAATACTTCCCGTTAAAACAAGCTGGCCATGAGCATTATATATCTCATAGCTGCAGTTATCCTGCTGGTTAACATTGCCCGGCATTCTGCCCTGCAGCATGGCGTGAATATAATCGCAAGCAGGATTGGGGATGGCCGTCAGGCTGCAATTAGGCGAATGCTCATCTACAGCAGCCGATGCTATTTCTTTTGGATTGAAAACAAAGACTCCGTAATATGGATCGGAGAACCATACCCTGCCTTTTTCATCGACAGTAAAGTCTGTCAGGCTATAAACATCGGTATCGATACCATCGAATTTTGGGAAAGAATATTTTGACCACTCACCTTTTTTACTGTATTTATAAAAGTGCTTTGAAGTAGTATTGCTGCCTTTCTCAATCCTGGAAAGTATCCAAAGGTTGCCTTCGAGGTCTGTTTTAATTATCTTGAAAAACTCGCCTTCACCAAGCAATCCCTCTGGAATATCAATCTCGGTACTGGTAGCCTCACCTTTGTAATCTTTATATTTGAAAAGCTTGTGTTCTGTCAGCACAGCAATTGTGTTATCGGTCATTATCTGGATTGAATTTACTTTTTCGTCGAGGCCCGGTATATCTTCTATTGATAAAACCTTTGCAATCCCGCCACTGAACTTCACAAAGCCGCCGTCAGCAGAATACCAAAGGTTATCTTCCGAATCGCAGAAAATATCTGCATCTGCGGCGAATGGCAGGGGCGTCGTTGTCGGAACTTGATAATTCACTACCGAATCGGCCTCCGGCAAAAATGTACTGATGGCGAGGCTGTGGTGAAGAAACCAGATGTTGCCGTATTTATCGGGAGCTATGCCTCGTATTTTGTCGCTGGGCATCGATGGAGTATTCTCAGGATTGTAGTGTTTTTTTTCATAACCCTGGAACCTGATAATACCATTATTTGTTCCTGCCCATAAATATCCATTTGAAAAGCTTATCCTGCGTATATTAAAATGATTATCATGCATCATCGGGTCGAGTTCATTATAATAAATCCTTATCCATTCAAATCCGTTATACTTTGCAAGCCCGCCTGTAAGCCCCAGATATATTCCCCCTTTATAATCGGTTTGTATGCAGAACATTATGCCCGTAACAGGCAAATCCTTGTATTTGTAATAAGTCCAGCCTTGCTGTGCGTTTAAATGCGATGAGAGTATAATTATTATTGCTGCTGAGGTGACATAAAATCTTGCCATTATTCATTCCTTGATTATATGTTGTAGAAATTTGTAACTGTTTTCGCAAAAAATTTAAGCCCCATGCATTTTATGGTTCTATTCCAAAATAGTATGGGTAAGATTAGAAATTAGTTCGATATTTATGAATTATTTAGGAGAAACTGAATCAATCTTATGTAATAACCTGTCTTTCGTACACACACACTTACTTTTGCCGCTGTTTCAAATCTAATCGGGGGAAACGCCGGAAAAACTTAAGCCCCCTTTGTCAAAAGGGGGCTTGGAGTGTCCAAAATGGTCGCTATTCCCGAAAAATCGGCAAAGTATGTTTCAAAGAATTCATGATGAAATGATTATACAAAAATCTGTTTACCTTACTGTTCATTTATTAACCTAAAAATTAATGCAGGTTTTTAATTACCGTTTTTGATCTTATATTCTATCAGTTCTGTCGATGCAATTTTTTCCTTTCGCACAAGGTACCAGTAAATTTCCTGTTTAATCCTCCCTATCCCTGGGCAATAGAACCGGTGTTCCTTGTAGCCTTTAAAATCGCGCAGTACCCCAGAATAATGATAGCACCTGAATTTGCCCGCACCAACGGTTATCGCTGTATCTGTCGAACTTACGGTCCAGGTTAAGGTATCGGCGTAAAAAGTATCGCCTACTTTTGCAGGATATTTAAATTCCAGAGACACTTTGTTTACCTTCCCGTCCCGTATTTCCATTGAATATAATCCGTCCGGTTTATTACCCATCCAGTAAATTCCGTTGGTGTCCGATGTGTACCACCTGGTTCCGTTAATCACCGTATCGCGAAGGATTTCAAAATCATGATAAAGCACAGTGTCTTTGTCTCTTTCCTGTATCCAGGCCTGTACTTTATATTTAAAGTAGTTGCCCACTTCGAGCCTTTGAATTACGTCGGTATTTACTTTTGGCTCATCGAGCGGAGTTTCTTTCTGGTTCCCTAAATCAATTATATCGCTGCAGGAAGCCAGTAATAAAGCTGCTGATATAAACA
>DAINRZ010000543.1:0-2976 GCA_036741575.1 Kapaibacterium sp. (SeqCode) | reverse complement strand
ATTGCTTGTAAGTACAACCGACAGTTCTGCTGATTTCTTTTTTTCGCCTTTTAATACGGCACGGGCAACCCCTTCGATTTTTTTAAGGGGCAGGTATTTATACCCCGAATCGTTGAATACAGTGATTGTTACAGGCATAGGTTCGTAATTTACAATTGCTCCTCTACAAGCGAAAGTTGCATGGCCGACATAAGCACAGCCGAATCGAGACTCGAAAAATCGGTACTAAGTATTTCGCGGTCGATATTCGAGTAGAGAGAACATGTAGCCTGTTTGCCTATGATCAGGCAGGAGACCTTATCGGGCTCGGAATTAATAAAGATTACTTCATCGGGCTCGAACAGCAGATAAGCAGTACACGAATGCAATTCGAAATACCCGTGCTGGGTTTGCACGGCAACGAGGTTGCTTTCTTTATCGCGCCCTGTTTTTACATTGCTGTAAATTGTGAAAATTACTGCTTGTTTTGTTTCATGGTTTTTCAGGCTCCAGGTCCATGCACCGGGGAATTCCTCGTGTCTGCAGTCCAGGATTGCCGAAATTTTCTCTATATCGTCGTTTTTAAAAGTAAATCCCATTAAAGTTTTCCTTATTCCAAAATTCAATCTTCTAATCTAATGAAAAAAACAAACATCTGAAACAGCTAATTTTTGTAAATTTTAAGGTTTGTCCCCGGATAAACCTTATCGCCTTTAATCTTCGATTTATTCCAATTTTTAATATCGAGAGGGCTTGCATTGAATTGCTGCGATATCGTATTCAGGTTTTCGTTTTCGCCGACCCTGTGTATGATAAGGGTCCTGCCGTCCCGAGTCGTTAGCACAAGGTCGGATGTAATGTTGTTCAGGTCGCTGAAATTATTATCGGCAGAAGCATAGAAAGTAGGATAAGTGTTGTAGTTTTTCCTGCTGTTTCGAGTCACTACCTTCAGGGCCTGCCCCTCGGCTATATTTCCGCTTTTCAGGTTGTTTACCCTTACAATTTCATCGGGGTCCACATCATAGTAATCGGCAATAATTTCGATGTTTTCGCCTTTCTCGACGATATGCCTGACAATACGCGGGTTCTCGAGCTTTTCGAAATGGTAGCGTTTAGAGCTTGGGTCGTTCGATACGGGTATTTTCAGCTTTGTGCCCGAGGGCAGTTTGTCGTCTTCGTAGGCCAGGCCGTTCAGGTATCGCAAATCTGTCAGCCTTAATGTATATTTCTGCGAAATGCTGTAAACCGTTTCGCCGGAACTGACAATATGAGTGACATAGCTGATATTCTGCTTCGATTTGGCATAATTCTGGTCAACAATATCTTCTGTTTCTTCAATGATATGCTTATCAACCGGCACGATAACCGTTGTGCCGGGCTTCAGTTTGGTGCTGCTGTTCATATTATTGACGGCATAAATTTCTTCTGCCGATATGCCGTACATTTCGGCAATGGATTTCGGAGTTTCGTTTTTATCGGATTTGTGTACTATCCATGGACGTTTTTCATCTTCGCCGAGAGCAGCAAAGTTTTTACGGAAAATATCCCTGCTGCCTAAGGGAATTCGGAGCTTATATTCGGTGGCATCCACAGGTGTATAGCCCTTCAGGATTTCCGGGTTTAGTTCCTGAATCTTTTCGATGCTTGTATTGGCGCAGTATGCTAATGCCTTGATGCTCGCCGGCTCGCGGATAATCACAAAATCGAATACCAATTCGGGTTCGGGATTAATTTCATTATCCGAAAAACCGTATTTTGCCGGGTCGAGTACAATTTTGGCAACTGCTATAAATAATGGCACATGGTTGCGTGTTTCCTTTGGCAGGAATTCGCGTATCTGCCAGAAAGTCGGATTCTCGATACCCGACCTGCGTATGGCCCTTTTCACGCAGCCTACGCCGCAGTTATAGGCTGCCACCGCCAGGGCCCAGTCTTCGAATTCATAGAAAAGGTCTTTGTAGTGCCTCATGGCGGCAATGGTAGCTTTTTCGAAATCGCGCCTTTCGTCCAGCCAGACAGAATAGGGGTTGTTCAGGCCGTAAACCTTGCCGGTGCCTAACATAAACTGCCACATGCCCACTGCCTTTGCCGAGGATACTATATCGGGCTTGAGCCCGCTCTCGATTATGGCAGTATATATTATCGGCTCGGGAAGTCCTTCTTCTTTTGCGGTTTTCTTAAGCAATGGAAACCATTTGCCCCCGCGCTCGAGCCAGGAAATTATCCAGCGCCTCCCCCTGTCTTTTGTCAGGAAATCAATACTTTTCTGCACAAATTCATTATCGGGAAGCGGCACAACCATTAGCCTTTCCTCGAGCGATAGCTGCTGCACAGAATCCTGTGCAGTAATAACAGTATCAGCCGTAGGCTGCATGACGGCAGCGGTAATTTTTTCTGCCGGTTTATCCGACGGGGGTTCACTAGCCTGTTTTAGGGCTTTCAGTGAATCTTCCTTATACCTTTGCAGCATGGAGCTGATTACTTCCGAATCTGATTTTTGCAGCTTAACGGAATCACTGGCCGGCCTTGGGTTTTTTACAGGCCGAACAGCCGCCTGCTCTTCCGCCGGAGCTGTGTACCTCCCTGCCTCGGCAACCTCGGACAGATATTTGTTTTGGTATATTGCTACTATTGATTTGCTGTCTAATTTGTCAATTTTTCTTATGTAGTTGTTGTAGTCGGTCAGTATCGATTTCACAAGTTCAATAAAATCGGGGTATTTTTCTATTCCAGTGTAATCGGCCAGCAGGTTGAGGCTTTTCAGCGATTCTTCGAAATACCTGGCAGCGGCTTCTTTGTCGCTGCGGTCTATAAGTATTAGGCCCCTAAGGTATTTCTGCCTTGATTTTTCGAGTGCCGGTTCAATTATTTCCCTGAAAACAGAATCGCTTTCGTTGCAGCAGCTGTCGGCTGCCATTGGCTTCCTGCCCTGAGAATGAAGGTTGTTTGCTTTATTGCCCGGTGCAAGCGGCAACAAAGCCGCCAATATAGCTATCA
>DAINRZ010000542.1:0-2976 GCA_036741575.1 Kapaibacterium sp. (SeqCode) | reverse complement strand
ACTATGCTAAAGAAATACCTTACAATATCGTTCGCAATAATTGCGTTACTTTTTGCCTACGGATGCAAGGACGATGAGCCGACAAACCCAGGCGACCCAAACCAAAACAAACCGAAATTTGTTTTTAAAACAGGCTCTTACTGGGTATTCGATAATTATGACCTTGACGAAGCGAATGTCAGGGACCTGAACTCAAAATATACGGACACTACTGTTGTTTCCGGTACGAAAGTATTGTTCGGCAGGACAGCCACAATATTTACAACTTACTCTGACGGGGATTCCACAGAGACCTATTATGCTGTGGACAGCAATAAACTTTATGTTACTTCGGAATTTATCGATCCGAACCTTGGTATTGATATTCCTATCGAAATACCTGCAGAAACCTGGTTTCTAATTGCAGATTATGACCAGGTGGAGTGGTCGCTGTTCAGCCAGGATATCAAAGACTTTGAAATTGAAATCAATACTATTAAAGCGAAAGTATCGGGCACATTCGAGATAAAAGGCAAAAAAATAACATCACAGTCCGTTAAATGGGGGGCCGATGAATCGAAGAATATAGATGCTACTAACTTTCAGTTGATATACTCTTTTAACGGTACTGCTATTGTATTTGGCTTGCCGGCAGCATTTTCAATACTTATTACTAATAATATTTATCACAATACTTCTGCTGGGATTGTAAAAGCAAAGAGAGAATCCCAGAAGATCAAGGTCGCTTCTTTCGATTTGCAGACGATTTACGGTTTTGAAACGGTGCTATTGGATTATATGTTTATTAATTAAATCTTGAATTAATATTTTTTTCCTATAGCCGGGGTCAGTTAATTTGGCTCCGGCTTTTTTATTTTTTCATACATAAATTTCCTAACTTTATTTATAAAAATATACACTACAATTTTATAAACTAATATATTTTATTAGGATATAGATATTAAATTTGTTATATTTGTAATGTATAATATATACATTACGAGGAAAAAAAGTATGGCATTTATAAGAAAAATTAGAAAAGGAGACAGTGTTTATCTTGCTAAAGTAGAATCATACAGGAAAGACGGCAAGGTCAAACAAAAGGTTTTAGAATATCTTGGCAAAGAAATCGAAGGTAAACCTGTCAAAAGAGTAGCAATAAACGAATTATCAATTCAAAAGGTCACACAATATCTGGATATCTACGTGATAGACCAAATAGCCAAAGAATTGGGAATCGACAAGTTGCTTGGCTCAAAAGCCAAGCCTATATTAGGGCTGATATATACCCATCTTCTGAAAAGGGTCAGCATTTATAAGACACCTGAATGGATGGAGCGAACGGAGATATTAAATATCCTTAAGATAAAGAAACTAACAAATACGGATTTATATAACAGCCTTGACTACCTGTCCGGTATTGACTTCGAACCAGTAGAGCAGAAGATATCGGAAAAACTGATGAGTTATGAAACGTCAAAGGAAATGACAGTATTAGATATAACAGATACATATTTCAATGGCGGCAAATCTGATTGGAAATCAAGACGAGGTAAGGATGGCAAGTATGACAAGCTGATACAAATTGCATTAGCTGTGTCATTTAAGTCGGGATTTCCGCTTATGCACAGGATATATGAAGGCAATATCAACAATGTAAAGATATTTGAAGACATGATAAACGATATGAAAGTGAAAGGTTATGAGGGAGTAATAATAGATCGTGGAATGTACAGCCGAAAAAATATAGATAATATCAAGAGTTACGGCATGAAGTCAATTTTAGGAGTTCGTTTGACCAGTAAGATGGAAAAGCAGATAATCGACCAGATAAACCGGGAAGAAATCTTCAGCAAGAACTGCCAGGTAGTACTGAAAGAAACCAAGGTGTATATAAAAGGTTTTGATATGTGGGACGGCAGGTTGATAGCCGTGTATAATCCTTCGTTTGAAGTAGCTAAGAGGGAAAATAGTATTGAAAGGGGCATGAAAGCCGGAAAAGAGAAATATATGGGATATTCGCTAATATACCATAATGCTCCAATTAGCGACAGTGAAGCTATTAAAAAATATTTTGAAAAAGATATTGTTGAAAAATCTTTCAGGCAGTTAAAGGGAGTTTTGTCGCTTCACCCGCTTAGAGTTTCTTCGCTGGATCATATTAAGTCGCATATAAAAATATGTTACCTTTCTTACTGCATCCTGTCATTAATTGGTTTTAGGGTCAAATCACTGGAAATGAGCCCGGGTAAAGCACTGGAATCTTTGAATAGCTGCTACAAAGTTTATATTGAAGATAAAACAAGTAAACATACCTGGGAGAAAATTGTAACTCTAAAGGCTCAGCAAGAACAAATCTTGAAGTTGCTAAATTGTAGTGTATAAAAATGAATAAAAGTTAGGGAATTAATCTGATTATACCAAATCATTTAAAAATGAGTGTTAATGATACGGCGTCCAGCCGTAGTATTTCTCCCACATCGGGTCAATGCTGGTGAACTGGCCGAGTATGTTGTCGTACTTGCGTACGCCGTGGTCTGCCAGGTTCATTTCGTAGTCGAACTGCTTGCCTATGTACTTAAGGCGGGTATAGGGCGTGGCGTTGTCGGCGCAGTATTTCCGCTCCCTCACTTCGCCGAAGGGATTGTAGCTGATTTGTTCGCTGTGTTGTGTGTTCATCTTATGACTGTTTTAAATATCAGTTCATCAGCTTTTTAATATCATCTATTGAAAGGCCTGTTGCTGTTGATATAGTTTCAATGTTAACATTTAGCCTTAGCAATTGCCTTGCTACAAGATACTTCTCTTCTTTGATGCCTTCCTGCTTGCCTAACATAATACCGCGTTTTTCACCTTTTAATTCACCTTCTTTTTGTGCGTTCTTTATCCTCTGCAAATGGTCCAATTCGGCTTTCTCGCGGTACTCCATTATTGCACGCAACTCGTCGTCGGCTGCGGCTCTCTGCATCTTTTGTATAGCTCTCATAATCGATGCCT
>DAINRZ010000541.1:0-2979 GCA_036741575.1 Kapaibacterium sp. (SeqCode) | reverse complement strand
TCATCGGATGACTGCCGGTCATCCGATGAATTTCCGGTATATTTACCGCATAAAAACGTAATTCTTTTCATCCTTCAATCCTAAAATCCTGAAAATCATGGTTCAGGCAATTTATTCCCTGAGACGCACGCCGTGCGATTCTACAGTGTACAAATATACCACATAACATATAACGAAATACAAATAGTAAAATTGTAATAATTTATATAATGCAAATATAATATATAAAATTTGCAATACCAAATAATATTGCAATAAATTTATCCACAATTAAAAAAATCAGAAATGTGGAAAACTCTGGAAATGCAGCACGAGAACTAATAAATAAAAGGCTTTTATCAAATTAAGTAATCCTGCTTTTATGTAAAATGGTATTGAGTCAAAATTTATAACATAAAGGGTTTATATGGAAGTAAATTATTAGAAAATGAGGTAATTAAATGGATAAGCCAGTATTTAACACACTCCCTAACTCGCTCTTTTTTGAGTTGGCTTATATTCACGGCATTTAATCCTTACAAAAAAGGCTGGTGGGTGCCCTGGCAGCCGGGGTATGTATGAAATCTTCAAGAATTTCAAATCATATTCTGCAATCAGATAATTTTTTTTTACCCATTGAAACGGTTATTCAACCAAATAACTTATATTCCCAAATCTGTAAAAATTCAATTATGTTATGAAATAAACCAATGGCATAAACTTCACAATATTTTAGATAAAAGTAATATTTCTTTCGTCAGTATTAAGTATTAAAAAGCGCCTGCTTCAAAAAGGCGCAAAAAAAAAACAAAAGACAGGGATAAATAATTTGGAGCGGAAAACCGGTTTAATCCCACATTGTGGGTTTAATTCCCAGCCACTTGTGGCGGTGAACAGTATTATCTTGATTTGATACCACTTGCTTGCTGCAGGGTAGTTCAATTCGATATCGGCTTGGTAAGGAAAATACCTGTTTGCGGCATGTGCGATTAAACTTGCGTCGATACGTCCCCGTCCGGCTTAATGTAAATTTAACCGGGAGGCATAGCAATCACGCCCCGCCGGCGGGAACTCTGGCTTTGCGGCACACGCGGAACGCAGCATTATAAAAAATGATTCAGATGAAAAATGCTGCAGGGATGAAATTTACATTGAAGTGTTTGCATGCCATAATGAATGGCTGTTAGTTACAGCGGGATTCACCGGAATTATTTTTCACCGGGCAATTCCTAAGTATTCTCATAAAGAGTATATGAACTTGTGTATATTATTATAAATAAGTATTTGAACATAATTATAATCGGGTATATAGTATGAGAGGATTTCTCAATAATTCGCTAAACAGATTTATTAATATAGTAGAGAAAGGTGGCAACGCTTTGCCCCATCCGGCTGCTTTATTCGGAATCCTTGCGCTATTGGTTCTCGGCGCTTCGTTTATCGGGCATTTATTAGGCTGGCAGGGAGTAAATCCGGCAAACGGAGAAACAATTTGGGTAATTAACCTGATTTCGGTAGAAGGATTGCATCGCATACTGCTCCAAATGGTTGATAACTATGTTGGTTTCGCACCACTCGGAATAGTTATGGTTGCCATGCTGGGGTTGGGGATAGCCGAAAGCAGCGGCCTTGTTAAATCAGCCATAAATGCCCTTTTGATAAGGGCGCCTCGCAAATGGGTTACTTTTATTATCGTATTAGCAGGCATTATGTCCAATGTTGCATCCGATCTGGGATATTTGCTAATTATTCCATTAGCAGGAGTGATATTTCATTCGTTGGGCAGGCATCCCATAGCAGGAATGTCGGCTGCATTCGCCGGCGTAAGCGGCGGCTTTAGCGCAAATCTGCTTATTGGCACAATCGATCCGTTATTGGGAGGGCTATCTACGGAAGCAGCAAGGATTATCGATCCTCAATACGTGGTCATGCCTACTGCAAACTATTATTTTATGGCAGTTTCAACTATTGTCATTTCAATTGCAGGCACATGGGTTAACAATGTTTTTGTCGAGCCTCGTTTGGGCAAGTACACTGGCAGCGTCGTACCGGAATCGGTTACAAACCTGTTGCCTGCCGAAAAACAAGGGCTTAAACGTGTTCTGATAGTATTGCTGTTGTGGGGTGCGCTTTTTTCGGCAGGCCTAATACCCGAAAATGGATTTCTGCGGGGAGCAGATAATACAGTGCTGCATTCGCCGCTTTTAAAGGGATTTATTTCGGTATTGTTTTTAGTGGCTGCCAGTTGTGGAATTGTTTTCGGATATACGACAAAGGTATTCAGAAATCACAGCGATGTAATTAATGGTATGAATTCCAGTTTAAAAAGCCTGCTCGCCTTTTTGGCCCTGGTATTTTTTGCGGCGCAGTTTGTGGCTTGGTTCAAATGGAGCAACCTGGGGCTTATACTCGCAATAAAAGGCGCCAATGTGCTGCATAGCCTGGATATGAGCCTTATTCCCCTTGTTATCCTATTCATTTTAATAAGCGGGTTTATAAACTTGTTTATGGGGAGTGCTTCTGCTAAGTGGGCTATTATGGGGCCGGTTTTCATTCCAATGTTTATGCTCCTGGGATATTCGCCGGAGCTTTCCCAGGCAGTCTTCCGTATAGGCGATAGCGTCACCAACATTATTTCGCCAATGATGAGCTTTTTTGCTTTGATTATCGTATATTACCAAAAATATGATTCAAAAGCAGGCATTGGCAGTCTGATAGGAACAATGCTGCCCTATTCGCTCGTATTTTTTATGGCATGGACAACTTTAATGATAATTTGGATTGCCGCAGGGCTTCCCTTAGGGCCCGAAGCAGGCCTGTATTATACTAAATAGATTATAATTGCATAAACTATTGAAGTGAGCGCCGCTGAACAAATGGGTGGACCGGATGAAGGCTTGTTTCAATATAAAAATATATTTGTTCTATAACGGACACTGAGGGTAAATGTATTTTGTCAATGGGGCAAGCCACATTGTTCATAATATGTAATCTTGAAAC
>DAINRZ010000540.1:0-2991 GCA_036741575.1 Kapaibacterium sp. (SeqCode) | reverse complement strand
TGCAGGCACAGTCAGGGCGGGCCCGATAGGCCGGCCATAATGTTTCTGGTCGGGAGTAATTTGGCCATTCCGCCAGTTAGTCCTGGTCAGCTCAACATAATAGTATTTCTTGTTTTTATAAGTAAAAAAATAAGGGCCGGAATTTTTTACCCCAGCAATTCCCAGCATGCCGTGCCACGAGCTTTTTCCGTTATCGTAAAAATGGATACGCATTGTAGCGACATCGAAACCCATGCCCTTAAGTATTGTATATGCAAGCAGAGTGCGTGTATCGCAGTCTGCTTTGCCGTATGTTAATGCTTCCACCGGAGTAAACAATTCATGCTTAATATACCTCGCTTCCTGTTTCCTGCTGTCTTTAATGCCTGTTTTTAAATATTTGCCGTAATCGGGCTGAATACCGCCGCCGCCCAAACTTCCGCCGTTACTGCTGTAAATCAATGAGTCTCCGAGCAGCCTGTATTTCTTCATGTTTATATATTCGAGGCTTTGAATCATTGTAATTACGTTATATGCCGTTTCGGTATGTATATCGCCGGAGGTCAACGGAATTTTCTTTAAATCAAAAATAAAATCATCGAGAAGCATCCTGTCCTGCAAGTAAAGCGAACTATAAATTATGAAATCGTTTATCAGGTAGTCGTGAGCCCGCGACAGGTACCTGCTGAAGTCCCTTATGGATTCGCGCATAGCCACAGAAGTTGCCAGGTCCTGTTCGTTAATCCTGAAATCGATTGAAAGCCATTTTTGGGAATAATTATTGAACCATTTGTATTTTCGTTCGTGTATCCTTTCCCTGAATTGTATATTGGTCTGTTCGATATAGTCTTTAAGAGTCATTTGCCGGCTGCCGGCATATTCTTTTATCCAGCTTTTGTCGCCATCCCAATAAGATAATGAGTCGAGCTTGCGCAGCCGCGAAAACTTTTCGCGGATATATTTCTCTTCATCGAGGGGCTTAATACTTTCGGGTTTATCTTGCAGGTGAATGATGGCTGGAATCAGTATCAGCGAAAATATAAAAGCAATTATAATAACTGCTTCTGCTTTCTTTCTGACGTTGTATGCTGCCATAATCACCAAAAAAAACATGAAAAATTAAATATATACGGCGTCGGAAATCCCCGAAAATTGTATATAGTTATGCAATCCTACATTGTTTGTTTGATTTCTCGAAGTATGCTTAGTGTGGCTATTCATTACACGAATTGGCCAACAAAGGCAGCCTGAAATATTATCCGGCTTTAATTAAAAGTATGGGGATGCTTGTTTTGTGCCTTACTTTCTCGACCACGCTTCCCAGCAGGAAATCCATTACTTTTTTGTGCCCGTGGGTGGCAAAAGCTATCAGGTCGCAGTTTTTTTCAATTGCAATTTTCGAAATCACTTCGTCGGGGTCGCCGTATTCAATAATTGTTTCGGCAGTAATATTTATTGATGCAAACCTTTCTTTTACTTTTTCCATGTATTCTGCAGTAACGCTTTCCGAGTAATTCAGCGCATCCCTTGTGTGGAGGTGCAGCGCCCTGACAAGGTGGATACCGGGATTCATGATGGAACACATCTTAATAATATGTTCAATTATAACTTCATCAACAATTGAACAATCCAGCGGAATCAATATATTTTTATACATAAGGCACCTATGCTAAAAACTTGTTAACAAATATAAATTCAGTCCGATTACTACGGCAGCTATAATTAATCCTAAAACGAAATTTGTTCCTTTTATCCTGAAATCGCCCATTATTTTTTTCTTCCGTGCCAGGTAGATAAGCGGAATAATTGTAAATGGCAGCTGGATACTAAGCACCAACTGGCTTAATATCAGGATTTTAAAAGTATCGATGCCGGAAATAATAACAAAAAAAGCCGGTATTGCCGTAGCTATCAGCCCAATCCTGTAAAATGTGCTTTGGGGGTTTTCGGGCTTGCCCAAAAAAGCAGTGAATACGTTAGCTTCGGCAAATGACGAAGTTATCGACGACCCGATGCCCGAAAATAAAAGGGCTATACCAAACAGTAACTGAGCAAGGTTGCCAGCCAAAGGTTTTAGAGTCTCCGAGGCTTGTTCAATACTTGTTATAATAACGCCGTTTTCGTAGAATACTGCGGCTGCCACAATTATCATAGACGAATTGACAATCCAGCCCATCCCCATCGAGAGCAGTGTATCAATTCTTTCGAATCCAATCAGCCGCCGTTTCTCTGTGTCGTTGCTGCCCCAGTCCCGGCTCAGGATAACGTTGGAGTGCAGGTATATGTTGTGCGGCATAACGACAGCGCCCAGAATAGCCATTGCAATGAAAATATTCTCGTAATTGACAACCGGCACGAATGAACTGCGGATGGCTGTCGCCATATCCGGCTTGACAATAAAAAGCTCGAAGAAATAGCACAAGGCTATTACACTTAGGAACCCAAGTATCATCCTTTCGATTGAGTGGTATTTCTGGCCTATGATTACTATTATTACGATAAGCAAAGTCAGCAATGCCCCGACCCAGAGCGGCAAGCCGAACAACAGGTGAAAACCTAAGGCCCCGCCAAGCAGTTCGGCAATATCTGTTGCGATACACGCTATGAAAATGGTAAAACCCAGAAAACCTGCAAGGGGCTTTGGCATATTGGAATAAATATTTGCCGCCAGCGACTTACCTGTTACTATACCTATCTTGGCGGAGAAGTTCTGCAATACTATCAGCATTATTGTACTTAGCGTTATCACCCAGAGCAGTTCGTACCCAAACCGCGAGCCGCCTTCTATATTTGTTGCCCAGTTGCCCGGGTCGATGAAGCCGACGGTAACGATAAATCCCGGTCCAAGGTAGCGCAGTAGCTCTCTTGGCACCAGATTGCGAAAGCTTTCTTTTGAAAAAAACTTCATTGTTTTATTAATTTATTCATAAAATTATACTAATATAAGAATATAACGGGAATTAAATTATCTTATAAAAACTCTATTAATCATTTTCATTGTAAGTATTTAGC
>DAINRZ010000539.1:0-3009 GCA_036741575.1 Kapaibacterium sp. (SeqCode) | reverse complement strand
AAGCAGTGGTAAACGACGATGTCAATTTTGCACTAAATTACGAAGAAGCTATGTACTGCATAGATGAAGTAATCAGTTCAGAAACATACCATTTAATAGAAACGATTGCAAATGAAATACTGAACCTGGCAATGGAGAAATTCCCACAAATGGTCAAGGCAACCTGTAGGGTACGAAAAATGAACGTCCCCATCCGCAGGGTTGTAAAATATATTGAAGCCGAACAGACCATGGCCAGAAAAGGCCTCGAAATATAAGCGACATAGGGGAATATGCCTATCAGTAATTTTGTATTAATATCATTCGGCTCCAATTTAGGCGACAGGGCCGGTATAATTAAAAAGGCTGCAGAGATTATTATATCAAAGGGGATAGTAAAAAATACAGTCTTATCTTCATTTTATGAGACCGAGCCCGTAGGTTATTCGCCTCAGCCATGGTTTATCAATTCTGCCATGAAAGGGTATTCTTCACTGGATGAACATACTCTGATAAGTAAATTAAAAGAAATCGAAACATTTCTCGGCAGGGCTACAAGGGAAAAGTGGCACGAACGTGAAATAGATATTGATTTGTTGATTTACGGTGCAAGTATTATCGACGATTCATTACTCACTATTCCCCATCCAAGGATGCACGAAAGAAGGTTTGTTCTTATTCCTGCCGCCGAGATCGCAGGAGATTTTCATCACCCGGTATTCGGGATTAGTATTAATGAAATGTTGAATAAGTGCAAAGATCAGTCTGTTGTTAAATTTAAAAAAGCGTCGTAAGGGCGGGGTTATCCGTATGCATTTCATTATCAACAGGGCCGTTATATTTTTGGTGGCAACCTTGATTTCCAATACGATAATCGGAAAGCAATGGCCCATAAAAAAAAGTGACGACCCAAGCTATTGGGACTGGTTCAACTGCTCTTTCTGCGAAATACACAAAACAGGCAAACCGCATTTTCATTGCGGAATTGATATTGATGTCAATAAAGGCAATTGCCCGGTGCGGGCAATAGAATCGGGCAGAATTTATGAAATCGGCAATTCTACACTCGGAATTGAAATTGAGTACCCCGAAAAAAGCGGAAAATATTACAGAAGAATCAGATACCTCCACCTGAAAGGCAAAAAACTCAAAAAATACAAACTTGGAGACAATGTAAACAAGGGAGATGTCATATCGGTTGTTCAGGATTCAAAGGCTGGCTGGAGCGACCATCTCCATATCGAGTTCTATCAGTTTTACGAAAATAAATGGATGGCTCTCAATCCGATAAGGAATACCGAAAACTGGACTCTCGACGGGCCCGACGATGATTATAATCCCGAAATCAATGATATTTTTTTTGAATTCCTTCCCGATGAAAATAATGATGCTACTGGAGCAAAAATCATCTCAAACAGCGGATCGATGTCGAAACGCAATTCATATATTAAAATTCATACAAAGGACAGGCCTGGCTCTGTTGGCAAGGTTTATAATCCGGCAACGGATATTTTTTCTGTATTTGGCAACATTGCCCCTGTGGTTTTTGCACGCGATGCCGGCACAAATTGTACCGTTTCATCCGGCGAAGGGCTTACTATTTACAAAATATCTTATTATGTTAATGAATCGAAAAAATATATAATTGAATTTGATAAACTAGATGTCGAAGACAGGTTTGAAATCAACAAGATTTTCAGGACTGAATTCAACAACAGGAAAGAAGACCAATTTAACGGAAATTTCGATTATATTAAACTATACGACAGGGAATCAGGGAGAATTGCCCCTCAGAAGCAAATTAACGGAAAATATTCAAGCGGTATTTGGCACACAAAAAGCCACAGAAATTCGCCGAATAATCCAGCTATCGGGCAGATTTCCGAGGCAAGGTCGATTGATGAAGCCCTCTATCCCGACAGATACCATGCCCTTCATTTCGAAGCCGAGGATGCCTCGGGAAAATCGACAAAAGAAACAATTAAGGTACTTGTCGATAATTTCGTGCCTATAGTAAAAAAAGTAGAAATTTATATTACTCAGGGTAAAAACAAAGAATTAGTATATTCTGCAAACCAGGAATGGAATAGCATTCTGGGGGCCTATCAGCTAAAAGTAAAAAAGAATACGTGGCCCAATAATTTAACCGGCGATTTGCAAATCCAGGTGAAAACCAGCGAGCCTATGAGCGAAGTTATTTTGTCGGCAAAATTAAACCTGCTTTTTACAAAAGTAAACAGCAATCCCCTGATAAATTCGGATAATACCGAGTTTCAATTTAAAATACCCAAAAAATTCTTTAGTAAAAAGATTACAGGCAAAGTACTATTGGAAATATCCGGCAAGGACTTAGCAAATAATGAATTATTTGGTTTTGGCAGCACCGGAATCGACGGCGTGCAGCAGGTTCCTTCACGCAACAAAGAAGGCAGGTGGTTGCCCGAAGATTATAGTAAAACTGATAAATCACACTATATTTTATTTAATTAGAAAATAAGAGTATTATCTTTGCAATATGGCAATAGATGATATAAAAGAAAAGATACTCCGCAGGGCTGATATTGTAGAAATTATCGGCGAGGTTGTGGAGCTAAAAAAACGAGGCTCGCGATATCTGGGGCTATGCCCTTTCCACAACGAAAAAACCCCTTCGTTTGTTGTTTCCGAAGACAGAGGCGTTTATAAATGTTTTGGCTGCGGAGAATACGGTGATGTATTTACATTTTATATGAAATACAAAGGCCTGGCTTTTACGGAAGCATTGGAGGAATTAGCCAGGCGGTACGGAATACCAATTACCCAAAAGGTTTCGAAAAAAGAATCGCAGCAACAAGAATCAAAATATGATTTGGCCAACAAAGCCGCTAAAACTGCAGCTGAATATTACCACAAGATGCTTTTTTCAACATCGGGCAAGCCTGCCCTCGATTATTTCAAGCGCAGGGGATTCGACGACGAATTGATAAAAGATTACATGCTGGGCTATAGCCCGGATGCATGGGATAATTTATACAATTTCCTGAAAGGCCG
>DAINRZ010000538.1:0-3011 GCA_036741575.1 Kapaibacterium sp. (SeqCode) | reverse complement strand
GATTATGCTAATTAATTCGTTCTCGGTGTATTTGGCCTGGTGCAAGTTCGAAATGAAGCCATTCTTTTCTAAAATAACCGTCCAATTATGGGTTTCTATAGGATTATGAGTTGTAATGATCATCCTTGCCAGTATCAACGATTTTAAAATGATAGTACTTGTGTTCAGCGCTTTATTCTCGATTGCGCTAAACGGTTGGCTGTTAATAAAAAAAATCAGGATAAAACCCAGTGGCATAGGCTCTTATGTGGGGCACCTCGGAGTAGCATTATTTATGCTCGGCACACTCTCGCTTGCTATGAATGCCCGCAAGGAAGTCGTCGTTCTAAACGAAAAAGAAACAAAAAAAGTACTTGGGTACGATATTACATGGATAGGCAAAGAGCAGGTGCAAATAGAGAAAAGAGACAGGCAGAAATTTGAGTATGTGATTAATGTGGCAAAAGACGGTGCCGCCTGGACTCTCAGGCCCGTATTCCTCTACAGCGCTTTCAATAACTTCGAAGCGCCGTTCCCCGAACCCGGCATTAATAATTCGCTTATCAGCGACCTCTACATTGTCCCTGTAAATCTCGGCACAAAATTAAACCTGCCGACAGTAACTGCATCCAAAATGGCAGATTACCCTTTGCCGATTGATTCATCTTATATTATCAGGTATAAAGCTTTTAAAATGCCCGACCAAAACGGAAGCGATCCGCATGGAGGCACACTAATCGGTGCTATCATCGAGCTGGCTAAAGGTGATTCGGTTAAGACAGATACCGTTTATGCAAGTTTCGACCCCAATACAGGTGGGCTGTTGGCTATGTGGAAAGACCTTGGTATCGGAGGTTACAAAATTGCTTTCTACAACCTCGTTGTCGATAGGGAAAATATGTCGAACAGCCAGGTGGAATTTGCATTCTCCAAAGATGAAAATGCCGAAATTACCGGTTCCGAACAGTTGGTAATCGAATTTAATATCAAACCCTTCATGAGTTTAGTTTGGTTAGGATTCATACTTATGATTGCCGGATTTATTATTCCGATAAAAAAACCCGTAATTACTGACACAAAAACTATTTCTCAGGATAATGAAAATTAACTATATTCCTATAGATTCATATAGTTACATCGGTAAAAGTACTTTATTTTCATATAAATCATATATTTATCTGAAAATTTTAAAAATAATAAATTCGATGCTGCGTCGAATCTCGAAATTTTTTTAAACAAATAAGGGAATAAAAAATTGAGAGGAAAAATCTACTTAGCGATAACCGCATTAACAATGTCAACGATCGTTCTGTTTTCATGCGCCAAAAAGGAAGAACCTTCCAAAGATACAGCGCCGCAAGCCGTTGAACAGCATAATACCCCCGATGCCGGCAATACTGCAGCCGACGCCGCAGCGCCAGCCGCTTCCAATGTATTCGCTGTGGGCAATGTTGTTTCTCAGTCAACTAAAACGCCTGTTGACTTTTCGTGGCAGGAAGCCGGCGCCGAGAAAAAATTCAGTGAAATTTCGAAGGACAAGGTAGTCTTTGTTAACGTTTGGGGCACATGGTGCCCGCCTTGCAGAGCCGAAATACCCGACCTGATCCAAATTAGCAATGACCTGAAAGAAAAGGATTTCGTTATGATTGGAATTGCTGTCGAAAGGGACCTTTCGAATGCTATGGCATTGGTTAGCGATTTTTCGAATAAAAGCGGTATCCCCTATCATGTATTTGTTGACGAACAGACTAAGTTAGTTGCCGAATACGAAAAAAACTTCGGCGCTATTGAAGGAGTGCCTACTACGTATATTTTTGACAAAAAAGGCAGACTTTCGCAGGTAATTGTCGGCAAACGCACAAAGGATGAGTTTATGAACTCTATTAATAAATTATTATAAAAAATAGGAGGCACTCAATGAAGAAAATAAGCGTAATGTTGTTTTTTATTTTGGCAGGAATCCTGGTTATTGCAGATACTGCCTGCACAAATGATGATGCAAACGACACTAAGGCAGCCACTGTAGTAAGCAAGGATACTAAAATGGACAGCCAGCCCGAAGAGTTAGCCATAAACGGCGCTATCGAGAAAGTAAACGCATCGGGCATCTCTGTGTTTAAAGTTGAAACAGTTATAAATAATGGTAATGGAAAAGTCCCTGATTTCAAATTTAAAGTCGGCAGCGAAACCATGTCTTTCTCCGAACTCGTTAAAGGCAAAGTGGTTTTCCTGAACTTCTGGGGAACCTGGTGCCCGCCATGCCGCAAAGAAATACCCGATATTATTCAGATTGCTAATGATTTAAAAGACAGGGATTTTATCGTTATCGGCATAGCACTCGAACGTAATCCACAAAGCGCTGTAGAAACTGTAGCATCATATTCTAAGTCCAAAGGCTTGAATTACATTAATTTCGTCGATTTGCAGCAGGGTGTTGCTCAGGCTTTCGGTGGAATCAATGCTGTCCCCACAACATATATTATCGATAAAGATATGAATATTGCTCAGGTTTACCAGGGCGCCGCATCGAAAGAAGTATTTATGAACCTGATAAACCAGGTATTGAAATAATATTTTTTTGCCGGAAAATAAATGAACAACCACGTAGCTAACTTCGGGGTATCATTAAAGAATATTCTGTTAATCGAAGTAAACTTCGAGCTAACAAACCAACAATACGGAATTAAAAATCCCTGAACTACACCACTGTTCAGGGATTTTTAAATATTCCTGCAATAAGGAGTCAGATTATATTTCCTGCCATACACCCATTTGGTAGAACTTCTCCTTCCTTCTGGCAACCAATTCATCAGGGTTAATCTTCATCAGAACAGCTAACTCACCCGACAGCATATTCTTTACAGTACTGTAAATTTCGGCCGGATTGCGGTGAGCGCCGCCGATAGGCTCGGGAACAATAACATCGATAACCTTTTGCTTTATAAGGTCTTCGGCAGTAAGCTGCAATGCTTCGGCTGCTTGCTCTTTATAGTCCCAGCCTCTCCACAGAATACTGGAGCAGGATTCGGGTG
>DAINRZ010000537.1:0-3018 GCA_036741575.1 Kapaibacterium sp. (SeqCode) | reverse complement strand
TCCAGAAAAACGCCACAAATAATACTAGAGCCAAGCCTATCTGTGGAATTCCAAGAGTTGCCGATTTTTCCTTCTTCAATTGTGTTGCCATAATAAGTAATTCTCCTTATTTAAAAACTATATGCTATTTTTACATACTTTACATTTTTTTCAAAACATTAATTTACAAAAAAATTAGTTTTGTCAATATAAATTTTCAATTCCAATGAAATTCCTCATTAAAATATTTACCATTAAATCATGGCTTTATAAGCCGCAAAACTAATTCTATTCAAGGAACAAATTAAAATTTAAAATATTAAATTTCAATCAATGTATCAAACTCAAAAAAAATAAAATAAGTGTTAGTAAATTATAACATTAAGTTTGAATATTTTGTGGTACTTTTATTAAAACTATTGTCACAAAATATGCTACATTTCTTTTCTGGAGCGGCTTCTTTGGTATTTACTACTAAATTTCGTAATTTTGTGATTATGAGAAAGAAAACTTTATCGGCAAGCACTACTGGCATAGAATCCGGAACTATCCGGGGAGGCTCCTTTTTGTCCTGCCTCAATTCCAGGCTTAGCCTGCTATCAACAATAATCTTAGCCTCATACAACCAATAAACCCACTGGCTCCTTCTGTTTTGATTTGTTTTAAGTTTTGGTTATTAATATATTTAAAGGAGAATGAAAGATGGGTACATTAATAGACTATACGCCTAAATACTATGTCTCGCCCGATGATGTAATCGGCGAACTGAAAAAACACATGCTGGTCGATGGATTCGACCTCGTGCTCGACTTAGAGAAAAGCCACGATTATGAAATAATGGATTCGCGCGGAACCAAGTCTTTCAAAGACTTTTTTACCTGTTTTGCATCCATGCCTGTCGGATTCAATCACCCGGGGGTAACCAACCCTGCTTTTGTGGATTATATCGGCAAACTTGCACTCAATAAACCATCAAATTCGGATATTTATACCGAGGCAATGGCTACATTTGTAAAAACTTTCTTCAGAATAGCCGTTCCGGAGTGGTTTAAATATTCTTTCTTTATCTCGGGCGGCGCCCTGGCAGTAGAAAATGCACTTAAAGCTGCCTTCGACTGGAAAGTAAGAAAAAATTTTGCTAAAGGGATAAAAGAAGAAAAGGGGCACAAGGTATTGCACTTCAGGGAAGCATTCCACGGCAGGAGCGGCTATACGATGTCGCTAACAAATACCGACCCGGTTAAAGTTATGTATTACCCCAAATTTGAATGGCCCCGAATCGACAATCCTAAGATTATATTCCCTATAACCGACGATAATCTAGAGGAATTGATTGCCCGCGAGGATAAATCGATCGGGCAGGCTAAACAGGCCTTTTTGGATAACAAGGACGATATTGCCTGCATTATTATCGAACCGATACAGGGAGAAGGCGGCGATAACCATTTCAGGCCGCAATTCCTGCAGAAACTACGCGAACTGGCCGACGAAAACGAATGCCTGCTGGTATTCGACGAAGTGCAGACAGGCCTTGGCATTACTGGCACTTACTGGGCACACGAGCAGCTTGGTGTCAAGCCTGACATTATGTCTTTCGGTAAAAAAATGCAGATTTGCGGCATACTGGCCGGCGAAAAGCTCGACGAAGTGCCGGATAATGTATTCCACACATCCAGCAGGATAAATTCCACATGGGGCGGCAACCTTGTAGATATGATCCGCTCTACCAGGTACCTCGAAATTATGGAAGAAGAAGATACCATGAATAATGTAAGAATAATGGGTGAAAACCTGAAAAATTTGCTGATGGATTTGAAAAGTGAATTTCCCGATAAAATATCTAACGTCAGGGGCAGGGGGCTGTTTTGTGCTTTCGACCTTGCAGGCAAACAAGAAAGAAACAGTTTCAGGGACAGATGTTATGAAAAAGGGATGATAATACTGCCATGCGGCGAAAAATCCATGCGGTTCAGGCCTCCTATGAATATCACCGAAAGCCAGTTGGATGATGGTATTAGTATTATCAGGGATGTTCTAAAAACGGTATGAAGTTTGGATTCATCTAATATCAATGAGAATATAACTATGAACCAGCCCGGCAATATTACCGGGCTGAATTATTAATGCGCCTCCAGCCAGTTTATACCAATACCTGTTTCGACAACTACCGGTACATCACCTAAGAATAAAGCAGATTCCATTCCATTCTTCACTAGATTTGTCAGTTCATCGATTTCTCCGGGATGAGCTTCAAATACCAATTCATCATGTACCTGAATAGTCATCAGTGAACTAAGGTTGCGGCGTCTCATTTCTTTATCTATTCTTATCATTGCAATTTTCATCATATCCGATGCAGTCCCCTGTATGGGCATATTTATTGCCGCACGCTCAGCAGCCGTCCTAAGGTTCCTGTTCGAGTTCCTGATATCGGCAAAATGCCGCCTCCTGCCGCACAAGGTTTCTGCATATCCCTTATCATATGTCGATTTAATCGTCATATCAATATATGTCTTAATGCCGGGGAAATTGTTCAGGTAATTGTCAATAATTTCCTGTGCTTCCTTTTTCCCGATGTTCAGCCTTTGCGAAAGGCCAAAACTGCCCAGGCCGTACATGATACCGAAGTTAATAGTCTTTGCCACCCGCCTCATATCAGAATTTACTTCACCTATCGGGATTCCGTACAATTTGGAAGCGGTGGAAGCATGGATATCGAAGCCTTTATTGAATGCCTCCGTCATATTCGGGTCTTTGCATATATAAGCCATTATCCTGAGTTCCACCTGTGAATAATCGGCAGAAAGGATTTTCCAGGATTTATCCTGCGGGACAAAGGCCTTGCGAATATCCTTGCCCAAGTCTGTCCTGATGGGACTATTCTGCAGGTTGGGGTCAGTCGATGACAACCTGCCTGTGCTGGCAACAGTCTGGTTGAAGGTTGTATGTATCCTTCCCGTAAATGGATTTACAAGCTTAGGCAGAGTATCAATATAAGTTGACTTTAGTTTGACGAGCGTACGGTAGTCGAGAATCATA
>DAINRZ010000536.1:0-3022 GCA_036741575.1 Kapaibacterium sp. (SeqCode) | reverse complement strand
AGTTAATGTTAACAATAATTGTTGTCCTTATAGCTGTCTTTAATTTCACAGCAAATGCACAACAGCCGCCTTGCGATGTATGTACTGCTCCAAAAGTATGTTGGACCAGGGTAGTACAAATACCAGATTGTGGTTCTGTTAATGTAATTATATGTGTGTTGTGCGATCCAATACAAGCATTGGCTTACATTGATATTGTGGGATTAGAAAAAAGACCAGGCTGGAATGAAAACTGTGATATAAATAGCGATTTTGTTTGGGACTTAGCAGTAGCTGATGTTCTTGATCACAGCCTTGAATATTGTGGTATAGTACCCTGCAGTGGGGGCGTATCAAAAGCTATATATCTGACACAACCTTCTTGTATGCATTATTATCCCGAAACTGGAAATAAATACTATGATCCTACTTGGTGCGGAACGAGAAGAATTACTTGTAAGTATTGGGTGTGTTATGACGAAGAAACTGGTCTAACCTCGAGATCAAGGGATTATTCCTATTGGGAGGAATCTGGTGAATATAATAATGAGCATGGGTGTAATCCAGTGCCTGACTACAGATATAACTGTATTACAATAAATGTAAAATGCCCTGACCAGTTGTAATTGAATATTTTTATAATAAATCACGCCGCTTTATGTTAAAGCGGCGTGAAAAAATTAAAGAAAAACTATGAAAACAATAATCAAAAGAATTGCAATTTTAGCTGCCTGCTTGTTAAGCCATAACATAACCCATGCCCAGTGGGAAAGATGCGAGGACCCTGTTATCCTGAGCGGTTCGGGTTCTTATGATATTTCAGTTTGCGGCAGCCATGTATATGCTTATGAGGAGCTAATAACAGTTCCACGCTTATTTTACTCTTCGGATAACGGTACAAGCTGGGTAGAAAGGAAAAAACCGTTTCAGGAGAGAACCAGTGTACATAGTTTTTCAGAGGTAGGCAAATACCTCTTTGCTTCGAGTACTGAAAAAGGAATACTACGCTCGGAAGATGCCGGGGAAACCTGGGAAACTGTTACTACCGGTATTTCCGAATTAAGCGCAGGAGATGTATTACAATTTGGTGATAAATTATTTGCTTATTCAAATAAAGGTTTGCTCGAATCGGCAGATACAGGTAAGACATGGAAGGTAAATGATGGTATAGGTAGTAAAAATGTATTTGGCATTTATACAAATGAAAATGAATTATATGCCTACCTGACAAAAGAAAAAATAGCTTTAGTTTCGGCTGATACGGGTAAATCATGGTCAAATATTCTGTTCAACCCTATTAAGGAAATAAAACCTTCAAAAGTTAAGGCTAATGGAAATGATATTTATATACTTGCATATAATGATAATGATATAAGTTTTTGGTATTCCGGGGATAAAGGCAAGAACTGGGAGCTTAGGATGAACGGCCTGCCATTTATGGATAAAAGGTACATAGTGGATTTCATTATTAAAGGCAATAACCTTATGATTCATGTAAATTCATCAAAATCTAACGATATACTTCAAGGGGTTTACATATCGACCGACAAAGGAATCTCATGGAAACAAAGGAATACCGGCCTTAATCGCACTTATCTCAATGGAGATAGAATCTGTAGCAATAACGAATACGCTTACATACCAATAGAATGGGGGCAAGGAATATACAGAGCCAGGCTGAGTGACTTGTTTGCCATTACTGGCGCAGAAGATACGGAAATTGAATATTACAGCTATCATTTTTTTGCTTATCCGCCACGGCCCAATCCATCGTCGGACATCTCCCGTATTTTAATGGTATGGGACAGAAGTTTCGAACTCGAAGAGGCAATAACCGGCGTATGCAATTCGATGGGTAATATTGTCGAGGGAAGGGAAAATATGGCGCTCACATATACATCTAAATACGAGGCGGAATTGGTATGGGACTGCTCACGCCTTAGCGCAGGCGTGTATTTTATTATAGTTAAGCATAACGGGATTACAGATTGCATCCCGGTGGTGATATCCAAATGAGGAATAAACTTGAAATGTTTCAGATTGTGATAGAAATGGCGATGATTGGCAGGTATATTATCAACAAGGTAGCTTGCTCCCTTTTTCACGGCATGAAAGCAACAACAAAAGAAGCAGAGCTGTCACAAGCCCAAGGGAGCAAGCTCCCTTGTTTGGATAATTAGGAGATTACTAACCGGAGTATAATATGAAAAAACTGTGTTTTTTATTTTTAATGATTTCGATTTACTATCCTGTTTATTCGGGAATTACGGGGATAATCCCCCTAAACATGAACTACAACGGCGCCGTGGCAGCCGGGCCTAATATTATCTGCTATACGGATATCGGTGCATATAATATCAGTTCCGACAACGGGAAAACATGGGAACTGAAATACTTGGAGC
Source organism: Kapaibacterium sp. (SeqCode) (assembly GCA_036741575.1). Classification (GTDB taxonomy): domain Bacteria; phylum Bacteroidota; class Ignavibacteria; order Kapaibacteriales; family UBA2268; genus DAINRZ01. Next base: position 641 of record DAINRZ010000536.1, on the reverse strand, counting down.
CGAACGGATATATAAAAAAAATTATAAATTATCACGACACCTTATATGGTATTTTCACTAACGGTATTGTTTTCAAATCAACGGATTACGGGATTAGCTGGCAAAAAAGGAAATTCGAAAATATTTCAAAGTATGGAATGTTGCAATTAACGGTTAACGATAAATATTTATATATCGGGGATTATTTAAAAATTCTGAAATTAGATAAAGATTTGAATTTCGTTTCATCGTTTACCAGAGCTGACATTGACTCTTGTGACGGAAAGATCCATAATATAGCCGCATTCAAGGACATTCTTGTTATTTCCACTTATTGCGATACTGTAACAAAACTATCAATTTTAGACGATAATTTTAATTTAATAAATAAAGTTGGGGATAGCAGTAGTGATTATATTTTACTTGAGTATTTTTCATTTAATGATAATCTTCTACTCAACCTAGCAAATAAAATTTACAGTTTCAATGAGGATTATTCAGGGTTGATTCCATTTTTCAGCGACTCGGATAAGGTGGACCAATCGACTTTCAATGTGATTAACAATAAAATTTATTATTGCGAAAATATAAACCACCCGAAGGCTAACCCTTTTTAACCTGAAATTACAAAAGAATTAAGGTTTTATGAATCCGACTACGGC
>DAINRZ010000535.1:0-3046 GCA_036741575.1 Kapaibacterium sp. (SeqCode) | reverse complement strand
CATTATTATCGCCTGAGTATTTTCATTTGGGATTGAATTATCTTGAAGAACTAAAATCGAAGGGTATTTCGAGAGGCGAGGTTTTAATAAGAGATTCCGAAAATAATAATAAATACCTGTCATTCGAAGCTGCCAGATTAGTGGAAGATAAGTTTATTGCATTTTGTCTGGATATTACCGATAAAAAGTACAGCCAGCAGCAAATTATAAAAAGGGAGCAGTGGCTTCAGAGCATATTCAGCGCTGCGCCTGTCGGTATAGCAATCATCAGAGACAGCAAGGTAAACGAAATTAATAACATGTTCAGCGAGTTAACTGGGTATTGCAAGGATGAAATATTAAATAAACAGTTAAATATGTTCTACAATAATGAAGATGAATACAGTGAGTTTATTTCAAATTTTAAAAGCCAGGGGATAAAATCCATCGAAACAAAGTGGCAAAGAAAAGACAAATCCCCAATCGATATTTTATTTAACTATGAATATATAGATCCTGCCGATACCGATAAGGGTATCACCACAACAATACTCGATATTTCGGCAAGCAAAGCTGCCGAAATGGCCCTCAGGGACAGCGAAGAGAAATTCAGGAGCATTTTTGAACAGTTAAGCCTTGGTATTACAATTTCGGACGAAAGTAGTTTCATACTCGAAGCAAACAGAAAAATCTGCGAGATTTGCGAGATTGAATACAATAGCATTATTGGTTCATCATACAGGAATTTTTATCGTGATGATGATATAAAAAGATTTGATAATCTGGTTGATATGCTTTTCAAATCGAAACTCGATGTAATTGATATCGAAGGGGAATTTTTAACAGCAAAAGGCAAATCCATTGTATTGCATAATATTAACTCTCTTTTTAAACGCAGCGACGGTTCGCTTTACATGGTAACCATAATTGAGGATGTAACCGAAAGAAGGCAAAATGAAAAAGTACAAAAAGAAATGGAGAAACAGTTAGTCCAGGTGCAGAAATTAGAGGCTGTCGGCAGCTTGGCCACCGGCATTGCCCACGATTTCAACAATATTTTACAAACAATTAGCCTTGCTTCTGAAATTGCTATGTTGCATAACAAAGAAAAATTAGTCGGCAATAAACTTCAATTGATAGCTGATTCTGTATCAAAAGCAGGCGATTTAATTCGCCAGATACTGTTTTTTAGTAAGTCGGGGCAAATCGAGACTGAAATGTACACTAATAATATAAACAAGATTTTGAAACAAACTATTCATATATTAAAAAATACAATTCCAAATAGTATTGATATCCGGTATGGCAATACTGCCTCGGCGGCGCTTGTTGAATGCGACCCAACGCAAATACAGCAGGTAATAATGAACCTCGGCACCAACGCATTTCATGCTATTGAAGGCAAAAATGGTATCATTGAAATAAGTACATCGAATTATTTTATTGAGAATAACGAATACGGCCTTGCAGACGGCAATTACCTGTTTATTAAATTCAGCGACAATGGCTCGGGAATAGAAAATTCAATCCAAGACAAGATATTCGATCCTTTCTTTTCTACAAAAACGCCCGACAAAGGCACAGGGCTTGGCTTATCGGTCAGTTATGGTATTATTAAGAGGCATAATGGCCTGATAAAAGTATTCAGCGAATCCGGGAAGGGCACTGTATTTCATATTCTTCTGCCTGTATCCGGCAAATCCGGCACAAAGAAAATCACCAACTCAGGGATATACTTCGGGAAAAAAGAAAAAATTTTATTTATCGAAGATGATATGCCTCTGGCAGAAATGCAGATGGAAAGGCTTGAATTATTGGGTTATGAAGTGACCATGTTTACGAATCCTGTGGATGCATTGGAGAAACTGCCTTTCGATAATTTCGATTTGATAATTTCTGATTATATCATGAAGGAAATGAATGGAATTGAATTAATCAGCACATTAAGAGAAAAATACAAGAATATGTCATCGACACCGGCTATTATTATTTCAGGCCTTGGGGAGTTGATTTCGGGAGAAGATACTAAAGCCTGCGGTATTAATATGATTCTTACCAAGCCGGTAAGCAGGAATGAACTTGCTGCAGCAATAAATGAGATATTGGCTTAGTCTTTCCATGGATTCAAAAACTGCTCAAGCTCAACCTAACTACTAACAAGAATATTACGGGTGTGTTGCCCCTGCTATCAATCCTTTAGAATTATCAAAGGCCGGAAGTTCCAGTCCGCTTAGTACGGATAGGCTTCCGGTGTGGGCAAGTACAAAAATATTTTAAGTTGAATTGAAACACAGGCTGAAATAATAACTATTAATCTCATTTCAATTAAGATATTTGACTGGAAAACAAACAAGAATAATGAAAAAGGCAGAACAAATTATTTCTCCAAAGAAAACAATGCCTGTCCAAAGGCTGTTAATCTGCTTTATCCCAGCCATAGCCTATTGTTTCTCTGAAGATTGAAGCCCTGTGAAACATTATCCTTTGAACAATCCCATGCTTCTTCGAAAATATTTGTAATTGCAGGGGAAAGTTTGACAGAATATCTTTTGTATTGTCGCCCGTTTCCAGAATATTTATCCTGTCGTATGTGTTATGCTTATGCTTGAAGTTTATCAAATACCCCTTTCTTAGCGGCGAATTAAAAAATGGAGTACCCCAGAAGCTCATTTCCACAAGTGTGTCTGTGTAATCATCGAGCGAAAACCTTACCTCGCCGGTGGCCTTAAACAAATATGAATTGAAGTAACCGCTGCCTTCCATCCACGCAACAAATTCGTTGCCCGCAACGTTTACTTTATACCGAACTGTATCGCTTAGAGTATCGCTTAGTTCATCCATCCTCAGAATATTATCCGGGCCTTCCTGTGTGTTCTTGATTATATATTCACGAAAAATCCAGGCGTCCTGTGCCCTCGAGAACACTTCAACAACAAGTGTATCTCCCTGATATAGTTTCTTTGTTTCTGTTGACACATAACTTCCGGAGTTTGTTTCAAAAAAAGTGAACTTGGCAGTCTGGCCTAATTTAATATTGCTTAAATCGAGCCTGGATGGTGTAATTATC
>DAINRZ010000534.1:0-3051 GCA_036741575.1 Kapaibacterium sp. (SeqCode) | reverse complement strand
CAAGTAAAGTTATTTTATAATTTTTTTTACCATAATCTTCGTAAACATTATACTGATTTTCAATGTGATTTTTTAGTAATAATGGTTTATCCCGAATGGCGGCTCTTGGCTTGCAAATGAAAAAAAACAGGAAAATATACTAAGATTGCTCATTAATACTATATAGTTGAGGCTATTATTAAAAATATTGAAATTTCTTTTTTGCTTCCTCGAATCAACTAATACCATAAAAGCAGGCATAAAGCCTGCTTTTGACTGAAAAAATATTTTTCACTAATTTAATCTTCCTTTATTCTGCCAAAGGCATCGTTCAGGTATTTAGATTCGGTAATGCCCATGAGCGACTCGAGCTCCGATTTCGCAATTATATAGCTGTAAACCGACTGGAGCCTGTTTGTCTTGGCAGTCCTTATCTCCATATCTGCATTCTTTATCTCGAGTTGGGTGCCTGTTCCTTCTTTAAATCTTGTTTTGGCTATGCTGTAAGTTCTTTCAGCAAGTTTTATTGTCCTGTCGTGGGCGGCAATCAGGCTTTTCACCTTTTGCAATTCCAGTATCTTTGACTTCACTTGTGCCGAAGTTGCTTCGCGCAGCATTGCAAGCTGCTCGCGCGTTTGATTGTATGTAATTGTTGATTTTTCTACTCTCGAAGCAGTCTGGTTACCCTGGAACAGGTTTATCGAAAAGGTAAGCCCAACCATGGCTGAACTGTAGTTCTGGAAATTAAGGTTATCGGAAGATCCCGCATATGAATAATTGCCAAAAGCGGCAATTGTCGGCCAATACTCTGATCTGTCGAGGTCTATCATGGCGTTGTCCACCTGCATTTTCCAATCGAGCGATTTTAGGTCAAGGTTATCGGCAAGCGCTTTTTTGAGAGTGTTGTTTTCTTCGGGTAAATCTTCATCTGTGTAAGTGAATTCGCCTGCTATATCAATATCTTCCGACTGAGGCACACCCATAAGTACCTTCAGGCCGTCTTTGGCCCCTTTCAGGGTATTTTCCAAATCGACTACAGTCGGGTTAAGGTTTTCTACCTGGACTTCCACCTGGAGCACGTCATATTCCGAAGCAAAGCCCTGCTCGTACATTTTCTTCAGGTTGCCGAGATTATCCCTGGCATTCTGCAGGCTTTCGTTCATTATTTTCAGCAATTCTTTTGTAAGCAGCACTCCATAGAATGCTCTCCTGATATTGAGCACTGTTCTGTTTACGTTGGATTGTAACAGCTCTTTGGAAGCATTCAGGTAAATTTCCGAAGCGCCTATACCCCTGAAAACTGCTGAATTGAATAGTATCTGAGTCACCTGTGCTTTAGCTTCGTAGCTGTTGGCAAGAGCAAAAGACTGTAGTTTTGTGTTCATCGGCAGCAGCTTAGATTGATCGAAATCTAAAACACTATCCCTGAACAGCACTCCATAAACGGCATTATTGAGCATTGCCTCAAAATCTGGGAATGGCGTCTTTGGCTTTTCCAGAAAATGCGCGAAATTGCCTGAAAGCTCCACGCTGGGCAGAGCATAGCCGAATGCTTCGCGGACAGCAGCATGGGCTTTGTCCACTTCCATAATTGCAATTTTTGTTTCATTATTATTGCGGATTGCGGTAGTAATTGCTTCGTCGAGTGTATATACTTTCTGAGCCGAGACCGGATTGATTCCGGCAAAAAAACATATAACCGCTGTTATCAATATTATCCTGTTCAAAAAATTCCTTCTTTTGTTTATCATTTCATTCAGCCATTAATTTATTATGAATAATTTGTTTACCCGCCATTTTTTTTGTTTTTGCACTAAAAACAATTATTAAATACGAAAATGTTTTAATTTTGTTCTTTTGTTAGTACAAAATTTTATCAGAGCTTATGGAAGACAAAGAATTATTTTCGGAGATACAGGTTACCAAAGAAGCAGCGCTAGAAGTCGGCCTCACGGAAGATGAATACGCCAGTATTCTTAAATTCCTTGGCAGGACGCCAACATATACAGAAATTGGTGTTTACGGCGTTATGTGGAGCGAGCATTGCTCGTATAAAAATTCGATTAAGCAATTGAAAACTCTGCCTCGGTCGGGCGGCAGGCTGCTCGTGGAAGCAGGCGAAGAAAATGCCGGCCTTGTCGATATCGGCGGCGGGTATGCCATCTGCTTCAAAATCGAAAGCCACAACCACCCCTCGGCTATCGAACCGTTCCAGGGGGCTGCCACAGGTGTCGGCGGCATTTTAAGGGACATTTTCTCGATGGGAGCCAGGCCTATAGCTTCGCTAAATTCGCTCAGGTTCGGCGAACTCGATTCACCGCGCACCAAGTACCTGCTTAACGGTGTCGTTAAGGGCATCGGACACTACGGCAACTGCTTCGGAGTGCCTACAGTTGCCGGCGAAATTTATTTCGAGGATTGCTATCACGACAATCCACTCGTCAATGCAATGGCAGTGGGTATAGTCAGGACGGACAAGACAGCTTCGGCAGCCGCAGGCAAGCCCGGCAATCCGGTTTTCATCGTTGGCAGCGGCACAGGCAGGGATGGAATCCACGGGGCTTCTCTATTGGCATCCAGGGAGTTCGACGAAAAGACCGAGGACATGAGGCCTACAGTACAAGTAGGTGACCCCTTTGCCGAGAAGCTCCTGCTCGAAGCTACTCTCGAATTGATTGAAGCAGGCGTGGTAGTGGGCGTTCAGGACATGGGAGCAGCGGGTATTTCCTGCTCCACTACCGAAATGAGCGCCAGGACAGGCGTCGGGATGGAAGTCGAACTCGACCTCGTACCACTGCGCGAGCAGGATATGAGCGCTTACGAAATCATGCTGAGCGAATCACAGGAAAGAATGCTCTTTGTTATCGATAAAGACAAAGTTGAAAAAGCTGTTGAAATCTGCCGGAAATGGGACGTTCCCATAAAACAAATAGGCATGGTCACTGATGACGGGCTTATCAGGGTGAAACGCAACGGCAAAAATGTGGCAAGGCTTGTTGCCGACCACATGGTGCTTGGCGGAGGTGCCCCACAGAACGATCCAAAAGCCATAGAACCGGCATATTTAAAAGA
>DAINRZ010000533.1:0-3058 GCA_036741575.1 Kapaibacterium sp. (SeqCode) | reverse complement strand
AAAAAGTTATTAGTATTATTCTTCTTACTATCGACAAGCCTTAATTCCCAGATATTGACAGTATTTGGTTTAGATACAACCGGCTTCCCTATCATCAAATCCAAATTCTACGCTTTCGATAAGGAAGGTAATCAGATTCCAGGACTTTCTGTAAGCGATTTTGTTGTAACGGAAAACGGGATCCAAAGAAAAATTCTAAGCGTTGACTGCCCCGAACCGAAGCCGGCAAAACCGGTTTTCTGTTGCAATGAGCATCGATGTCTCCGGCTCGATGGCTTATAGCAAAGCAGGTGATATTCCAGTGGAACTGGGAAAAATCACAGCCAGGGAATTATGTGAACAAGTACCGATGCCACCTTCGGAATTTGCTTTGCAGACATGCCACAGCAAAGCATTTATAATACAAGATTTCACAACTGACAAAAGTATAATTTTATCAAAAATAGATCCAATTAAGGCTAATGGTGATAATAATTTTGTAGAACATCTATTAAATCCAAATACAGGCCTGTTAAACGTCGCAAAGTATGGTAAGTACAACAGGACAGCAATTTTATACACGGATGCATGGTGGTATCCCCTTAAGGATTCTGAACTCAAACAATGTTTAGATACATGCAAAAAGTATGGAATCAGGTTTTTTGCAATTATTTATTCAAGGCCCGAAGCACAGCCCAATGGGATCAAGAAATCATTACAGACAATTGCTGATGCCACAGGCGGTATTCTTTTTGATGGAGTAACAAGCAAAACAGCAGCCAAAGAAATTGGCTCATTATTACAAAGCAACGTTCAGGGGACTGAACCCTGCAATATTGTATGGGAAAGTGCCGTAAAATGTGAAAGCAGTGAAATTGAAGCTAATATTACATTAGAACCATACAATTTAACATCAAAGGTTCATTATGAATATCCTATTAACTCTTTGGCATCGCTATTAGTTTCGCCGACGTCATTATTTTTTCTGAATACAATGAATGACACTTGTATTAGTATTACTCTTACTGCTATTAACGCTGATTTCCATATCTCCGGTATCAGCCTTACCAATCCATCATATGCAATTAAATCGCCTGTTGAGTTCAATCTTGAAAAGGGCCAAAGCACTGATTTAGAGGTTTGCTATTATCCTTCGGATAGTAGTTATTCATATTGCAAATTTACTGTCAATAATGATTTATGCCCGTCATATTTCCAGGCTGTAGGTGGTTTTCCAGGCAAAAGGCCAAGTACCAGGACTATAAAATTAATTCATCCGAATGGAGGCGAAGTATTCGTTGCAGGTACCGACACAATAATAACCTGGGATGGAGTTATGCCTAATGAAAGAGTATCTTTAGATTATAGTACGGATAATGGAACAACCTGGAAATCAATTACTAAAGAAACAACAGGCTTGGAATATAAATGGAGGGTTCCTAAAACACCGAGTAATAATTGCCTTGCCAGGGTAATTGCAAATTTGGAAAATAATACCGAATATTCCGGGATATTGATTTGCAACCAAGTGTGGATGGGTATGAATCTGGATGTTGTTACTTATCGTAATGGAGATATTATTAGAAAAGCCGAATCATTAGAGGATTGGATAGATGCAATAATCAAAGGGGAAGGTGCCTGGTGTTATTATGGCAACAGTGATTCTTTAGGAAGGATTTATGGATTATTATATAATTATTATGCAGTTACTGATAAACGGGGTTTAGCTCCGAAAGGCTGGCATATCCCGACTTATGATGATTGGATTGAATTAGAGAAATGTCTCGGGGGTTCAAATGTTGCCGGAGGAAAACTAAAAAGCACTGGTACCATTGAAAATAGTAGCGGTTTGTGGCAAAGCCCAAATGAAGGTGCAACAAACCAAAGCGGCTTTACAGCACTTCCTGGGGGTTTTCGTTGGTTAAACGGTACTTTTTATGAAATAGGGCAAATAGGTTACTGGTGGGCTGCAACGGAAAAATTTGATAACAATCCGTGGACTTTTTATTTGAGTTATTATTCAAATGATCTTAAGAGTATTATCAGCCAGGAAGAAATGGGTTATTCAGTAAGGTGTATCAAAGACTGAAATTCTTTATTAATTCTTGTTAAACATTTTCCATTTATGCCGATTATATTTGTAAGATGGAAAAATCTGTTAAAGAAATATTACTCGACGTGCTCGACCATATTGCTTTCATAGAAGAAGAGCTTCAGGGTATGGCTTTCGAGGATTACCGCACCGACAGGCGCAAGAAAATACTTGTTGTCGATTCTTTTTCTTCGATTATTGAATCAATAAATGAATTGCCGGAAACTTACAAGCAGCTCAACGACCCCGTCCCATGGTCAGATGTAATCGAATTAATCCTTAAATTCAATAACGAAGATTTCGGCATAGATGAATCGATGGTCTGGAGGGCTGCAAAAATCGAGCTCAAACACCTGCGCAAGTTGCTGGATGATGTGTTTTTTAAAAGGGAGAGATCACATTTCAGATGATATTATCGAAGAACTCTTTTAATGCCAGCCCTGTGTAGGAATAATCTAATCCGGCCAACTGTTCCGGCGTGCCCAGGGCAACAAGATTGCCGCCTTCAGCGCCGGCTTCGGGCCCAAGGTCGATAATCCAATCCGCCGAGGCAATTACATTCATATTATGCTCTATGATAATGAGCGAATGGCCTGCATTGACTAAACGGCTGAAGCAGGATAATAATTTCGAAATATCGTCCAGGTGGAGCCCTGTCGTCGGCTCGTCGAAAATGAACAGGGTGTGGTTTGCATTCGAGTCGAGATGATTGGCCAGCTTTACCCTCTGGGATTCACCGCCGGAAAGCATGGTGCTTGGCTGCCCCAGCCGCAGGTAACCAAGGCCGACATCCTGCAATATTTTAAGCTTCCGGGTTACTTTGTTCAGCGGTTCGAAAAATTGCACGGCTTCGTCCACTGTCATCTCGAGCACGTCAACGATAGTCTTCCCGTTAAAGCTGATATTCTTTATTTCCTTTTTATATCTGGAGCCCTTGCACGATTCGCACTCCAGATGGACATCTGAAAGGAATTGCATATCTACCCT
>DAINRZ010000532.1:0-3060 GCA_036741575.1 Kapaibacterium sp. (SeqCode) | reverse complement strand
TTTCAATGTTTTGTATTCGCGTTACAGGAAAAAACTCTTTTCATATTGCCTGTTTTTGGCAGGCAACAGGGACATTGCATCGGATTTGTTCCAGGAAGCCTGGATAAAGTTCGATGCAGCAGCTAAAAAAGGGATTGAGATTGAAAATCCACTACCATATCTTATATCTATTGCCAGAAAAGAGTTTCTCTGTGATTTGCGCAAAGAAACAGCACGCAATAAAATTGCTGAAACAGGCAATATGGCATTTGCCGACGAATTGATCTGCTGCCCATCAGGAGAAAAGGAATACGAAAAAAAGGAACTTATCGATTTGATACATAAAGCGGTAAACAGCTTAGATGATCACTATAGGGAAGCATTTGTACTTAAAAGGTTCGATGAATTATCATATAAGGAAATGTCGATGGTTTGCGGCGAAACGGTCGACTGCATGAAGACCCGCGTATCGAGGGCAACTTCCATGATCAAAGAGTTATTAAAAGAATATATAAAGGAACTTATTTGAATATTGTTACAGGTAAATAAATGATAACAGACGATGAATTATTGGATTTAATAAAAAATGAGCTGCCGGACAGCGAAAGGCGGGGCGTTATCGAAAGCCTTGCCGGCAGCGCCTCACTAAGAGAGGATTTGAACATATTACTGAAAATGGAACAGGGAATAAATTCATATATGGGAAACATATCCGAGCCGGAAGAAACAGCAGCTAACCTGTTCGGGAAGCTCGGCTATTCCCCTGTCTTCACCACGGAAGTACCGGACTCTGTACCTCATAACCGATTGAACCTGAATATAATTATCAGCCTGTCAACAATTTTGGTTGTTTTGCTATCCGTGTTATTCCTCGAGGATTTAATGGATGAAAATACCCAATCCTTTAATTTGCCGGCCCGTATTCCTATTATGAAGTCAGAAGCATTATTGCCGGCGATAACGGATAATAACTCTCCTGAAATTAATAACATATCGAATGCTGCCAATACTGAATTAAAGCAATCATTAGCCGGGGCACCGAAAAAGATGAAACTTCCAGCCGAACCAGGTAATACGGATAGGCTAACGGAATCCTTTGGTAAGGAGAATATGGAAGCTAAAGATGGAAACAAGGCGGCGATACCTGATAACTTTACTGAAAATAACGAAATCACCCAATACTTAATCGGCCGGCCATCTGAAAACGAATATTCATCGGAGCTGCCCGATCTTAGAGATTTGGCCGACAATTCGATTGAGGAAGCAACAAAAGGCCTGGATGAGGGATTATCAAATCAGGATTTTAGCATGGAATTGAATTTAAACCAGGGATATTATATCAATTCGGCAGGAATTAAAGGAGCAATGTTCAATCTGCCTGAAAATGCCATGCTGACTGCATATTATAATTTCGATAGGCATTTTTCCGCTGGTTTGGCATATAGTACGGATATATTTAGGATTGGGAATTCAGAGTATAATCCTTCGTCGTTTGGTATAGCCCTTGCATTTACCGGAAATGAAACCGCAGGATTTGCTCCGGCAGGAAGGATTTTTGCAGGAATAAACGAACCGGGGGCATTGCTTAAAATCAACACAGGTATTAATTATAGAATAAATAAAAGCACACAGCTCTTTTTTGGAATCGGGTTCCAGGACTTTTTTATTTTAGACAGAAATCAAATAATGGATTCAAAGAAAATTGGATTCGAAATTGGAATAAAAGTATCTTTCTAAATAATAACGGATGATTTATGTTGAAGATTAAAATGTCAGTTTTATTACTGCTTTTGCCGATGGTTTGTGCCCATGCCCAATATTCACAGGATAGTACAAGAGGCCAGTGGAGCCTGATGGTGCAGGGCGGAATGAACACTGATTTCGGCCTATCAGCAGGCCTGCAGGGGAATCCCGAGGATTTTACGGCAGAACTTGAAAGCAGCGGCAATTATTCCAAACTACCCTTTGGCGGAGGTAAAACAACTACGTTTTCGGTTTATGAACTGCTGAGCTACAGGCTGCCCCAAAGTAATTTGTCATTATATTCCAGATATGGCATAACTTTGTTCCATTATGACAAAGGAATCAGGGGAGTCAGTATTCAGCGAAACGATAGCCAGGAAGTGACCGGTTTGTCTTCAGTGCAGGAAACCATTACTTTCTCGGCGGTTGCGCTCACTCTGGGCGCCGAATACACATTCGGGGAATATTCGGACATTTTCAATTTGTTTTTCAGGGCCGGTATTGGATTTTACCTAATCGGAGCTGACTTAAATTACCGGGAACTTGCGGCAACCACTTATAGCGGAGCCCGCTGGGGATTCGAAATTGAAACCGGCGGCAGGGTGCATATTCCCGGCACACCGCTGGCAGTCGAATTATCTGCTGCATACGTTAATCCGAATTTAATCGGTAAAAGCTATGACGGCTCCAACCTAATAAATTTAGCTTTAGGCAATCCGTACATAAACGATGGCGAAGGCGGCGGCACCCCTTCCAAATCATTCGATTTCTTTAGCCTGAGGGCAGGAGCCAGGCTATTCTTTTAAACCACTTTTAGTAAACATATAGGAGAAAAATAATGAAAATGCATATATTGTATGTTTTAGCCGGGCTTATTTTGCTTGGTTGCACAGACGAAACAAACAGTCCGGTTTTACCCGAATACAAGGATACAGCGCTAATTGCGCAGATAATACTCGTAGAAAACAATGACGGCCTGATAGGCGGGATTTACGAACAAGGCTTCAATACTTACCATCAACAAACATTGCAGGTTTTATCCGATATTTTCGGAGTGCCAGTTGCCGAAATGCAAAATATGCCGCTTAACGATATTATTGAGAAGTATGGAGAGGAATGGCAGATAAACTCAATAAAAGAAGCAGGGTTGGCTTATTATGATACTATTATCACCTGCAGAAATAATTACTGCACTGAAAGCAATTTCAAAACCATATTACAAGACCTTACCCGGAATGGCTATATTATTGACCTCGTTTTCTGTCTGCACGGCAGCAAAACAAAATTCAGCCTTTATGAGAAATCATGTAATGTAAAGGAATTAACCGATTATCTGAA
>DAINRZ010000531.1:0-3066 GCA_036741575.1 Kapaibacterium sp. (SeqCode) | reverse complement strand
ATATTAAAATTTTCTGTGTGTAATCGTTAAGTTTTTTCCTTCTCAAAACTAATTAAGTTTTTTTACCTCATAAACAAAACGGCTGATTTCGGCCGATACCAATACTATAAGGATCAGGTAGTAAATCCAAAACGCCATGGATACCAATATTGCATAAGTGCCGTAGAATTTGCCGTAAGTGCCGAAACTGGATACATAAATCGAAAACAGGTTGCGGGAAATTTCTATAAGCACTACGCTGATGGTCGTGCTCAGCAGGATGATGAACCTTGGCAGCCGCCTGTTGGGCACAACACTATACAGTATAAAAAACATTACAAATGATGTGACAAGCGATATCCCGATAAGAACTGCCTTTGAGAATATTATTTGCAGGTAATCGGGCAGGGCGCCCTGGGCAAAGTCATTGAGAATTTCCATCATCGGCATGGCGTAAGTGGAAAAAAGGGCTGTCGATAAGAATATCAATATTGCCACTACAATCGTAAGCAGCAGGTCTTTTATTTTGTAAATAAAAAACACTTTGTTGGTTGCTATGTTGAAAATCCTGTTGAGGCCTGTGCGCAGTGAACTAAACAAGGTGGACGAGAGCCAAAGCAGCGAAATAATTCCTATCCACCCAACGACGCTGCTTTTTTCGAAAATCATGTTTACTTCGTTGATGGTATCGCGCAGAAAAGCTTTGGTAGATTCGTCGGGCGGCAGGATTTCCTTCAGCAGGTTTTCAATTTCCATTGTAAGCCCCTCGACCCCGACGGTGATGTTTAATATATAAACAGCAACGAGGAACATTGGAATAAGGTACAGAAGAATATTAAAAGCAATGCCCGCGGCAACGAGGAATATATGGTGCTCTTCCATCCTGTTGAGCAGCATTATTGATGCCGACAAAAAGTTTTTAATATTTTCTTTTTTTCTTTTGAAAAAGTTTAACATAAATTTGTTTTAATTTTTATTCTTTGCAATTTTATAATGAGCAAAATTATTAAATATTATATTCTTATCTGCATTTTTCTGGCAGCTTGCGCAAGGCCGCTGCCGCCCTCGGGAGGCCCGCCGGACAAAACCCCGCCGGTGATAGCCAGTTCATACCCCGAAAGCAACAGGCTGAATTACAACGAGGGATATGTCAGCTTTGAATTCAGCAAATATATGAACAACAATAGTGTAATCGAGAACATTTATATTATTCCCGATATAAAGGTATCTTATGATTGGAGCGGCAAGGAATTAGAAATAGAATTTGACGAGGTTCCGGATACCAATACAACTTATGCCGTTACTCTTGGAACCGAGTACTCCGACTATTTGGGTAACAAACCCGAAGAATCCTACACACTGGTGTTTTCCACTGGCAGCAAAATAGACAGCGGCTCGATTAGGGGCATTATTCAGGACAAGAATCCATCGGGGGTCGAGCTTTACGCATACAGGCTGGATGATATCAATCCGGATACGCTTAATCCCACGGCAACCATGGCCGGCTACAGGTCTCAGGCCGGTACGAACGGCAACTTTGGCTTCATGGCCCTGAAAGACGGCAAATACAGGATTATGGCCGTCAGGGATGCACTCAGAGACGGCATTTACAGCGAAGGGGCCGATGATTTCGGGGCTTATACCCAGGACATTACTGTCAGGCAGGACACCGTTCCTGTTATTTCAATGAAAATCGGAGGCAAAATTGACAAAGTAAAACCTAAGTTATATAACGCAGAATCTTATAAAAGCAGGATTATAAGGGCTTACTTCGATGAAAAGCCTGATTCTCTTACAATTAACAAAAACTCTTTTCTTTTGACTGATACGACGGGCAGGGATACTATTGCAATACTATCGGCCTGCATAAGTTTCGCCGAGCAGAATTGTGTCGAGTTGTTTTGTTCTGTGCCTTTGGATACGGCCAAGAAATGGAAACTGGCTGCTCTTGCCGACGGCCCGGCTGTAATTAAGGATTCAGCCGGCAATTCTGTGGACGATACTGCCAATATTGCATATTTATCTGCCGTTGGAGATATTGATTATCCCAAGCCGGAAATATCCAGAATGCCCTTCAGGGACAGTTCGGGTTCTGTTTCGCGTTTCAATGCCATAGATTTTATTTTATCCGCCCCGGTCGATGCATCAAATATAATTAACCGGGTAAAATTTATTAAATTGCAGGACAGTACGGCTGTTGATTTCGACCTGATAATGTTCTTCGATAATGTGATTTCGCTAAAGCCGCGAAAGCCTTTGGAGAATGACCAGTGGTACGGGATTAGTATCGATATGATGAAAATTAGTGATTTCTTTGGAACTGCTGCGCCCGATACCGTTTACATGCTCAGGTTCAAAACCGAGGATACGCGCAATTACGGGCGAATATCGGGCACATTAACGGATTCTTCCAAATTGGGCGGGGATATTTTTTTAATTCTGGAATCCGCCGATTCGAAAACGAGGAGAATATTGAATGCCGGCCCTGGCGGCAAATGGGAATTCGAGAGCCTGCCCCCGGGCGATTACCTGATTGAAATATTCTGCGACACCGACAAAAACGGAGTTTACACATACGGGAATGCTTTTCCGTTTAAATTTGCCGAGCCTTTCAAAAAACTTAAGGATGTTCTCAGCCTGAAACCGAGATGGAATATAGATGATATAAAAATTGTTTTTTAATATCAAATTCAAACAAAAAATGAAAAGTAATAAGGCAGAAATCGATACCAGGGAATTTATAATTGGTTCTATTGACAAAGCTTATTCTTTGTTCGAAAGGAAACTGGAAAGGAGCACAAAACAGTATTCCGAGCCGGGTATTCACGACCTGCGCGTGTCCATTAGGCGAATGCTTTCGCTGCTGATGCTGCTCGAAAACTTCACCGATGTTCCTTATTTGCTTGACCTGAAGAAAAGCCTGAAAAAGATGCTGAAATCGTTAAATCCTTTAAGGGATACACAAGTAGAAGTATCGGTATTAAAAAGCCTTGTGTTTAAGTTTCCGGTGCTTTATACTTTTTATATCCATACATTAAATAATGAGATGGCACTTGCCGAAAAGGCCGGTATTAAAATCAGGAATAC
>DAINRZ010000530.1:0-3068 GCA_036741575.1 Kapaibacterium sp. (SeqCode) | reverse complement strand
AACGAAGCGAGTTGCTCTCCACAGGCTGCAAGTTTCCAGTCAGCTTCGACCAATCCTCCAAAGCAATTGCTGTGGCTCAATTCGGGTACTTCAGTTTAGTACAATCCTAACGGTATAGACGATATAGCCGAAATGATTGGCATGAAGTTCCCAGGCAGCCTGAAACCGGGCGAATCAAGGACTTTCTACCTTATGATTTGCGCCGAGGATGATGAATCAAAGCTGATTAATGTGATGAAATCATTGGCATTGGATGTTGAGGATTATTCACAGGATAAAAGTGATTTGTTTTTATCACCCGTACCTGCCGATAATTGTCTGACTCTAAGCCTTTCAAACGATGATAGGCTCGAGGATGTGTCTATTTACAATCTTTTGGGTGTCAGGGTTTTTGAATTGAATGAAATATCGGAAAATGCAGGTAGCTTTTCGGTAGATGTATCAAAACTCGTACCAGGCGCTTATTACCTTAAAGCTATAATAAACGGGTCCGATAAAACAGGTACTTTTGTAATAGCAAGATAGGTAGAATTAATTATTTAAGTAGTTTTGCAGTAGTATTTACTGGAATAAATAAGTTTAAAATTGAATTATGGATGAAAACCGAAAAAAATCTTTAAGGAAAATATTAAAGATTATGCTCTATGTTTGCCTTGGTTTGATAATTTTATTGTTTCAGCCTAAATTCAGGAAACCGCCGTTGGAATTCCAAAGCCATACCATAATGTTAATTATTGATGTTTCATTCATAGTTGCAATTGGCCTTGTTCTTATTTTGGTGCCTTTCCTTATAAAAAAGAATATTTATAGAGTAATTTTTTCAGTGATATGTGTTGGCTTATTTATTATTATTATTCCGATTAGTTTCTTGATTACTATTTTCAATTTAGGAAATACATACGGTGATGTAGAATATTATGTTAATTGCGCAACTAGAGAAAAAGTTATCCGGGAAGTTTACGATTATGGTGCATTCGGTTCTAACAGCAGACTAATTAAAGCATTTGACTTATGTGATGGAATTAGATGGTTTAGCTGTGTTAAGAGGAATGAAATGAAAGGGATTTGGGCTGTTTATGATGAAAATTGGAAATTTATTGAATATTCTGGCGATTAAACTCTGTGGATAATGAATTATAAAATTAATAAGTAAATAGAATTGCTTTCAGGATGCTCACCATTTATTACTTCAAAGAAAATAGTGAGCAAGTTTTCTGTATCGCTTCTTAGAAAAGATAAAATATAATGATAAATTTTTGGAATGAAATAGATAAACCGGTTATTGCCCTTGCACCTATGGAGGATGTTACAGATACCGTATTCAGGGAAATTATACTTGGCATCTCCAATCCAGGTACTCTAAAAGTATTATTTGCCGAGTTTACATCAACTGACGGCCTTTGCCATGATATCGGCAGGGACAAAGTAAAGCACAGGCTTTTTGTAAGCCAGGCCGAGCGGGAGCTTCTTTCCAAGCATAATGTAAAACTAGTGGCTCAAATTTGGGGCGGCGACCCGGAAAATTTCCGCAAGGCTACGCAAATGCTTTGCAAGGATTATAAATTCGACGGTATTGACATTAATATGGGCTGCCCGATTAAAAAGATTACCCGCCAGGCTGCATGCTCCGACCTGATAAAATACCCTGCACTTGCACGGGAAATCATACAAGCTGTGAAGGAATATTCGAATATACCTGTAAGTGTTAAAACGCGTACCGGGCTAAAACAACATACAACCGAAGAGTGGATATCCAATTTGTTGCAAGCCGGACCGGACGCATTGATACTCCATGCAAGAACCCAAAAAATGATGTATGCCTACCCGGCGGACTGGCGCGAAATTGCTAAGGCTGCAGCAGTACGCAATGAAGTCGCACAGGGGATCCCACTGCTTGGCAACGGCGACGTGATGAGTATGGCAGATGCTTTTAACAAAGCAGATGAATACGGTATCGAAGGTATTATGATAGGGAGGGGCATATTTAAGAATCCCTGGATTTTCAATCCCGGCAAACCTGCAACAACACCGCAGGAAAGGCTTGCCGTATTACTGAGACACTCTGAATTGTTTGTTTCCACATGGGCGGGCGAAAAGAACTACGCAATTATGAAAAGATTCTTTAAGATATACGCATCGGACTTTGCCGGAGCTTCCGAGCTTCGGGAGAAGCTGATGAAATCAAGAAACCACGAAGAAACGAAAGGGATAGTGGAGGGATTTTTATGTTAATTTATATTATTGAGGATGTAATCTAATACCATTTTAGCATTATAATATGCTTCATTAAACTCATCTTCTGTAGGTTCCATTTCATCATCAGGATATCTAAATTCAACAGATAATGATGTAAGATACTCTGCAATTTCTATAAATTCAAACATATCTCTGTCCTTTACGGACACCATGTTTAATAAAACTCTCAAATCGTGTGTTCTTGGAAATTCGATATCCAAATGAATCATATACCCTTTTAAGGCTTTTTCCGCAGCTTGCTGGCAGTGATAAATTGCTGTGTCTAATACTATGTTAGGTTCTTTACTCAGTTTTTCTGCCGATATTAAATCATTTTTTGCTTTCTTCATCCATGAGCCAACAATTTCTTTCTTACTCCCTATCATATAGCACCAAACCTGATTTGGAAATTTGAAAGAAAAAGGAACCTTCAATTCTGTTCATGGATGCGTATTCATTCGAGCTTCTAACCAATATATCTATTGGAACCGAGATGAACTCCCTTAAAGCAGAATAAGCCCTTGAAGCGCGTTTTAATCTCGGTTCGTTTGTTTCTTCTGTTATAATTAATAAATCGATATCGCTATTTTCAGTTGGATTGCCCCAGGCATGAGAGCCGAATAGAATTATTTTCAGCGGGTATATTTCATTAACCAGCTTCTGAACTATCAGCATTATTTTCGACTCTTCTTTTAACATAATTCAAATTAATAAAAAATCATTTCAGAAAAAATGGAATTTTTAAATAATTATGAATGAAGATATATGTAGTATTCTTTAGAAAATAGTCTATTATCTTTTCTTTTGTTTCAATTTACTTAATTCTAAATAAT
>DAINRZ010000529.1:0-3070 GCA_036741575.1 Kapaibacterium sp. (SeqCode) | reverse complement strand
TTATAATTTATCGCCCACTTACGACCGCGACCAGGAATATACAAAGAAAGCAATTCAGACATTTTCGGAATTTCAGGTATTATACCCGAAGGATTCTTTGTATGACAAGGCATCCGGTTTTATTTCCGAGCTTAGGAATAAACTGGCCGAAAAGTATTATTCCATTGCCCGGATTTATTTAAACCTGAAAAGTATCGAATCTTCTCTTATTTATTATGATGCCGTAATCGAGGAGTATCCCGATACTGATTTCTTCGAGCCTGCGTATTTCGGGAAGATTGAAGTCCTCTATACAATGAAGAAATACGATCAGCTAAGGAGCATAATTTTACTTTACGGCAGTTTATTCCCCAAAAGCGCCAGGCTTGCCCAGGTAAAAGAAATTGAAAAGAATTTGCCATACTGAGAATGGGATTGTATGAAGAAAGTATTTGCTATAATAGTTTTTATGTCTTTTATCTTAGTGGCTCAAGCCCAGGAAGAAGACGATTTTCATTACCTTAGCGCTGGGCCGTTCTTTGCCCTCAAGGGTGGCGTTAACGGCGGTTATATACCCGAAGGGCGCAAAAATGCCGCTCTCTTCAACGGATTGCCCGATTTCGGGATTACACTATTCTATCCACTGGGCGAGGAAACTGACTTAGGGCTTATGATGGACCTGGCATATACCACTTATGCGTATCAGATTGAAGGCGTAGAGGTTAATTACAATGCCGACTGCAAATACAGTTTTATCAGTTTCGCACCAAACATGCATTACAACGGATTCATTGCAGGTTTTAATTTCGGTTTCCCTATTGATAACAGCTTTGGCGATAAGCTAAAGTCCGACAAACTAAATTTCATGGTAGAAATCCGCCTGGGGTATGTATATCCCCTGCTAAACGACGAAGACGGCAGCCTTAATGTTTTTATGCAGGCAGGATATATGCTTACGGGGCTATATTCCGATTTTGTAAAAGACGACCCTCTCCTGGAAACCATACCGCCGACATTCCCCGAAAAATTTACCGACAAATTCAATCCCAGGACAATTTCTTTGCTTGTAGGCCTTAATTACCTGCTCAATTTCTGATTTTGTTTTGACTGATTCAAAGTGCACAGTTTTTTGGGGGAGAGATTATACAATTAGTTTATTGGATAAATCTGCGAATATATATAAAAAGCGAGTCATAGTCAGCCTTCGAAGGCGGATATTAAGGGGAAAACTGATTTAAGCCGAACGTCTCCATCGAAAATCTTATTTTCAATGAAAATTTTTATTAATTATTTATGATGAAAATTTATTTAAAAATGAAGTATGAATTTAAAATTTTATATAGAATTAATTTCCCTGGCCTTCAGGCCGGAGATTGGGAATTTTTTTAAAGGATTTTAGCTTTCGCCAGATTTATTTCTTTTATTATTTTTCCCCGACTTTAAAGCTGGGCTATTTATTCATCCGGGCAGATGTACCCGCGCCTCCGGCAGGCAGAGCCCATCTGCTTTCCTTTAATCCGGTGGCTCCAGGTAATCGGGTGAATGCATTGAAAAGGTGGATTTCCGGATGTGGGAGTAATTAAAATATATAGATTAAATTTGTTAGATACTAATAAACTTCGTCGTGTGAGCCGATTGTAATTAATAGAACTTCATTGCTTTGGACAAACTTGAATACTATCCTGTGAAAGTAATCAATCCGGAAAGCCCAATAACCATCAAGTTTACAGGACAATTTATGTGTTTTAAGGGATGGATTAAGCGGATCAGTTTCAAATAATTTTATCTTTTCTTTGAATTTTGCTTTCAACGATTCATCATTCTTAAAAATTTCATCGAGGTTCGTATAAATCTCTCATCCCAAAGAAGTTTAATAATTTTCTAATTCCGCAAATAAAGAATCAGAACTCCCTTCGTTAACATTTCCTGTTAAGTAATTTGATTCTGCTTCTTTGACTCTTAATACCAATTTATCCCTTTTGGATTCAATCAGTTGCTTTTTAAGGATATCAACTAAGTATTCCTTATCAGGGTCATCGGGTTTATTAATACGGCCTATTATATCAGTAAATTCATTCACATTCATAATTCTCTCCAATTTTATATTATTTATAAAGATAAACTTTAATAATTATTTTAAATGCAAAACCCCAAAACAAGCCTGGTAGTATTATTGTAGAATATACTATAATTCTTAGTGAATTTCAAGGAATATAACCGCACAATGGGATTAAAAATTCTGTGAATTGTTCTCAAAATATTTAGTTGATAAGATACAAATTTATATCAAGTTGTAAACGCTCAGATGTTTTGTCCGTTGACCAGGCAATTCTGCATAGATATACGGCCATGCGTCTGGATGGATAAATTAAAAGGCGCCGGGACATCCCGCCGGGACGACTCTACATCGGTATTGAGTACATCTGATTTTTATTTCAAAGGGAATTATGGCAGAACATACATGTGATTAATCATTCCCCAAGCCCCTTTCAAAGCGGGATGCTGGCCGTTGTTATCCCTTTGGCCACTTTCTTCGATTCGATATTTATTATCCCTTGTTCGATATTCATTATTTCTTCATCCCCATAATCCGCTTCAAAGTGGGACTAATACAGCATGCGCGGGAATGGCAGGTAAATAAACTCCCAAAGAATTCAATATCTGAAGCATACTGCTAAAACTATTTCGCATTACTCCCCCTCTATCACCGGTAATTTTTAGGGATTAATATATATTATATTTGTTTTATACAATATTTTTTGTTAGATTGTACGAATCATTATTTTAGGCAATATTTAACTAATTATAAAAAGGTATATTTATGGATATATGCAACAAATATTTCAACCAGTTTTACAAGATAATATTACTTATCGCTTCGGTTTTATTTATCACACCTGGCCTACAGGCAACAAATCTGAAGTTCCAAAACGTAAAACTCCCTGAATATACAATCAACACCGGCAACCTTGAAATCAACTTCAAGGTGGCTAACGATAACGTATTGCCCGCAGAATACTACAAAGTAAAATTCGAATTCTTTAATAAACAGACAAACCAACTGCTTTATTCCGATGAAGTTAACGGCTTG
>DAINRZ010000528.1:0-3073 GCA_036741575.1 Kapaibacterium sp. (SeqCode) | reverse complement strand
GATTATTCACAATATGCCAGACAAGGTTTGGAAAAATATAGCAATTAAATTCACTTAAATTTGTTTTGAAATTCAGCTTCGACAGGTCGTAACTGTTGATGAACAATCCTTTGACAAGCTCGGAGACATAAGAAACGACTTCGACCTCTTCCGTATATATATTATTAATGGAGTTTTTATTGCTGCCTATATATATGAACTCGCTTATCATTTTATTCAATTGTTCCACGCTGGACTGGACTTTTCTGATCAAATCGATTTTTTGGATATTATCTCCGCTATCCAGTTTGATTTCGAGCAAATCGACACTTGATAAAATCGTTGACAAAGGAGTCTTGAAATCATGAGATATTGAGGTGATGAACTCGGATTTCAACTGGATGAGCTCTCTTTCTTTTTCTATTGAACTAATTAGTGCGGCTTCTGCTTCCTTCCTTTTTTGAATCTCTTTATCCAGTTCGATTGTATGTTTCTCGAGATTTTTATTTTGCTTGAGAACCCTTCTTTTATATACTTCCAGTTGGTAGAGGTTTTTTACGATTCCCCTCAATTCGAATACATTGAAAGGTTTGTGCAAAATAACGCTTGCCCCCGCATCAAAGCACTTCTTAATTACATCATTGTTGCCATAGCCGGTCATAATTATCACCGAAACGAGCGAATCCGGCCCCAGAGCCATCTCTTGAATAAACTGAAGCCCGCTGAACCCTTTCATATTAATATCTAAGATTACCACTGCAGGATTCTCTTTTTTATACATTTCGAAACCGGCAATGGGATCGCATGAATTGATAATCCTGTATTTGTCCCTTTCCAGGATTTCCGTCACACCATAAATGTTGTCCTGGTCATCGTCAACTATTAGTATTTTTAATTGATTCATATATTTACATAATTATATATTACTCTTTTTTTATTTAAAAAAGAATATCGGTGTTTTTTTCGGGAATTTGATTATTGATTGAAAATTTCATCAATTTTATAACGAATTTACTCCCATTATCGGTTTCAGAATTAAACCTTATATCGCCCCTGAAATTATTCAGTATGTTTTTAACAATGGATAAGCCTAATCCTGTGCCTTTGCCAATAGATTTTGTGGTAAAAAACGGTTCGAAAATCCTGCTTCTTATTTCTTCGGGGATACCCTTGCCGTTATCTGCAATTTCAATACAGACAAAATCATCTTCGGGGCTGCTGCTGAAGGTTATAATAATGTTTCTCTCATTATCATTATTATCAAAAGAATCAATCGAATTTTGGATAATATTTATATAAATCTGCTCGAGTTGATTTTCATTTGCCAGCACCATTGGTATTTCATCGAGCAGTTTATATACGAGGTTTATGTTCTTTCGCTTTAATACCTGATTTAAGATTATTAATGAGTTTTCGAGAACTTTGACCGGGTAAACCTGCCTCAGTTCGGCTTGGTTGCTATAGGAGAAATCTTTGACATGAGATATTATCAGGTTTATTCTGTTCAGCGAATGTTCGGCGTGATTAATTGACTGGTTTGTCCTTTCCGGATTAAATTTATCCTCGGTAATATCTGTCCTAAGATTATGTACAAAACAATTAAGATAATTGAAGGGCTGGCTGATTTCGTGGATAATCCCCGATACCATTTTGCCCAGGGTGGCAAGTTTCGATACTGTTTGCAGTTTCAATTCTGCTTTTCTTTTAATATTCTCTGCAAAAACTTTTTCGGTTACATTCATAAAAATCCCTATAATCCTATCAGGATTACCGTCAAAATCTCTTATTTTTTTGCCGAAGACACTTATTGCCACTGTTTCTGAAAGTGAACTTCTAACCCTGAAGACAGTGTTCAAAGGGTAGTCGTTTTCAACGCAATTCCTGTAATTTTCCTTCAATAATTCCACATCATCAGCATGAACAATTTCGGCAATTATTTTACTGTCAATCCTGTGAATTTTATTTTTTAATCCTAATATAGTAAAATTCTCATCGGACCATACAATCTCTTTGGTTTTGATATTGATACTGAAAGCGCCTAATTGTGTTATCTGTCCCACCCCGTTCATAATAATTTCTTTTTCAATCAGTGTAAGCTCGTTGCTTATTTTGCTCGTAATATCGATAAATGTAATAAAAAAGCCGCCTTCTATATAGGTTGCCTGATACCTGAACCAATAGCTTTTTCCGTTAATTTTCTGATACGACTCCGACTCGAAAACCTTGCTGGTGTACTTTATTTCGTTATAAATTTCTGTAATTCGGTTTTTATCGGCAAATGTAAATAATTGTTCTATAAATTTTCCTTCTATATCCCTATAATCTGCATTGAATATTTCCGTCAGATACCTGTTGCATTTTTCTATTACAAATCCCTTCGATTCGCCCGATTCGCCATTATCCTCGTAGCAAAGCAGCATTCCCACAAAGGAAGAGTTCATAATGCCTGATATTATTGCAATTTTCTCTTTTATTTTCCTGAAATGTTGTACATTCTTTGAATCGTTGTGCACTATAATTTTAGAATCTTTGACCTCGAAAGCAGAGCAAAATATTTCTGTAACATTCCCCGAATTATCAGTTTTACTTGGAGTAAGCCGAAAAAAGTAATACTTTGAATCGATTAAATATTCGAATCTTTCGGATTGGTTTTGGAGTACCCTGTAAATTCTATTTTCAATCTCATAATATAAATCTTCGATAAGGATATTTTTCAGGTCGTTATCGATAATATAATCCACGGATAGCAGAAAAGGGAAATTATTGCTGCGGTTGCAATATGTCACTACAAATCCCAGGGCGTCATTAGGTTTAATTCGAAGTACCAGGCTGTCGGCGGATTTATCTTTGCCTGTATCAGCTTTACTGGCGCTAACGGGCAGCGAGATATTTGTGGATTTTATTTCATGCAAATCGATAAGTATTGAATCGGCCCCGTCATTTTTCATCAACAAAGGTTTAATTATGAATTCATTCAGGATTTTACCGTTGTTTTCGAAGGCAATGTACTCGAAAAACTGGGTTTGTTCGCCAATTTTAGCTTTTAACACGGCTTGGATCAATCTCGATTTCAGGCTAATTGTCTGCTTCCACT